>JADYZS010000427.1 GCA_020853075.1 Anaerolineae bacterium
ATAAGACCTTTGTCAGACCGATCCTGTCGTCCTGCCGGATGTTTCATCATACGCCGGTGCAGCGGTTGACGGAGGCAGGTAAGTGGGTCGTGCTGGAATGTGCGAGCGAAGACCGCAGCCGCGGCTATGCGGGCATTTTCCGCCTGGCCGGCGCGACGGGCCAGGTGTACCATTTCTATCCCAAGGGCCTGGATGCCTCGCGTCGCTACCGCCTGACCTACGATACGGCGAAGCGCTCCCAGGAAAAGGACGGGGGAACGCTGCTGGACGAGGGATTGCGTGTCCACGTTCCCGGCGCGCTGACGTCAGAGTTGCTTCTTTTTGAGGCGTTATGAGTCTGGGCGGGAAAGGATAGAGCGATGTACGATTTGGTGAGCGTCGGCGAGGTGATGCTGCGGATGTCGCCGCCCCGATACCAACGCCTACGGCGGACTCACGTCTTGGATGTGTACACCTGCGGCTCGCAGTTGAACGTCGCCGCCAACCTGGCCCGGCTGGGCAAGAAGACCGCGTTCGTCACGAAACTCCCGGCTAACGAACTGGGGTTACTGGCTCTGGACGACTGCCGGGGCTACGGCGTGGATATGTCCCACGTGCAGATGGTGCCGGGGGCCCGCATGGGAGTGAACTATGTGGAGTTTGCCACCACCCCGCGGCCCGAGGTCGCCGTTTATGACCGCCAGAACAGCGCGGCCAGCACCATCGCCCCCGGCGATTTCCCCTGGGAACGGATCCTCCACGGCACGACGTTGGCCTACACCGACGGCATCTTCCCCGGCTTGAGCCGCAGTTGCCGCGCCGCGGCCCTGGAATTCGTCACCGGGGCCCAAAGGGAGGGATGTACCGTCTGTTTTGACATGAATTACCGGGAGCATCTGTGGACACCGGCAGAGGCGCGCGAGGTCTGGAGCGGCTTACTCCCTCGCGTGGACATCCTGGTCACCAACGGCTGGGTGTCGCGCAACGTCTTCAACTATGCGGGCTCCGATGAGGGCATTGCCGGGCAATACCGGCAGGAATTCGGTTGCCAGGTGGTTTGCTTCACCAGCCGGGAAAGCATCGGCACGTCGCACGGGGCCTGGAACAGCATGGCGGTGCTGGATGGCCGGGTCTGTGCCGGCAAGCGGGTGGAGTTTGACGTCGTGGATCGCTTCGGTTCGGGCGATGCCTGGTTCGCCGGTTTTCTGTATGGCTACCTGAGCGGCGACGTGGAGTACGCGCTGAACTTTGGGAATGCCTTCTACGCCTTCGCCCACACCATTGAGGGCGACGTGGTACACGTATCGGCCGGCGAGGTGCTAGCCTTTTTGGAGGCAGATAGCAATGACCTACGACTCCGGCGTTGATGAGACGATTATAAGCAGCATGAGCCCGCGAGAGCGCGTGGTCTTTCTCACCAAGCGCACCGGCGTCCTCCCGTGCATCAAACTGCGCCAGAAAGACGATTATCTCGCCTACGCGCGTGCTATGTACGAGGGTGGCGCGCGCGTGATAGAGATCACCATGACGACGCCCGGCGCGCTGGCGGCAATCCACGATATCGCGGAAGCCTTCGGCGACCGGCTCTTCGTGGCTGCCGGTACCGTCCTGGATGCCGCCACTGCCCGCGAGGTGATCCTGGCCGGAGGGCGGCTGATCGTCTCGCCGGTCATCCTGCCGGAAGTCGTGGAGATGGCTCACCGTTACGGCGCGGCCTGTTATCCGGGCGCGTTCACAGCAACCGAATGTCTCCAGGCGATGCGGGTAGGCGCGGACATGGTCAAGATCTTCCCCGCGCAACTGGGCGGCCCCAAGTACATGACCAACCTGCGCATGGTCTTCCCCGACGTGAACCTGATCCCCTCCGGCGGCAGCAGCGAGAGCAACGCGGCGGAGTACATCCGCAGCGGGGCCTGCGCCGTGTCGGGCGCGCGCACCTTCATGAACCACGAGCGGATCGCCCAAGAGGGCCTGGATTGGATCACACGGCAGGTGCGCCGCTACATAGAGATCGTGCAAGAGGCGAAGAAGAACCTGCCGCCTCTGCCTGGAAGGTAGGACTTTTCCATATCTAGTGCAGATAGGCCCGCCATCGGATGAAATCCGACGGCTACATTTTCGCGCCAAGCCCGCAGAGCGGGCTTTCTGGCCGGTTGCCGTCGGTTTCCAACCGACGGCTGGTGCTAGACTGAAAAAGAAATGACCCTGCCCTGATTGGGTGGCAGGTTGGGATGGAATGTGATCTATGGAAGACTCGGTAGAGATCCGGCAAGCCATTATAGACACCTGCCTGGAATGTGTGCGCCTGGGCTATTTCATCGGCACCTGGGGCAACGTCAGCGCGCGCTGCGGCGACCGGCTCCTCGTTACGCCGACCCGCGTGGATTACGACAAAATCACGCCGGCCGATATCGTGTTGGTGGACCTTGCCAGCGGCCAGCGGGTTGCCGGGGAGCGACTCCCCTCGTCGGAGATGCAATTGCACCGGGCCATCTACCGGGCGCGGCCAGACCTGGGCGCGATTGTTCACTCTCATTCCACCTACGCATCCATCGTCTCCACCATGCGCCTGGGGATTCCCTGCCTTTTGGAAGATATGGCGCAACTCATCGGCGAGGTACGCTGCGCGCCTTACGTGCGCGGCGGCGAGCACCAGGCGCTGGCCGCAGGCGCGGCGGCCCATATCGGCCAGGCCAACGCGGTGCTCTTGGCAAACCATGGCCCCATCTGCTGCGGGCGCAATCTGGCAGAAGCGGTGCTGGTCAACCAGGTGCTGGAGAAGAGCGCCCTGGCCTTCTTGTGGGTATCCGGCAGCCCCAGCCGGATGCGCGTCATCCCCGCCGAGGCTGTGGCCTTGGAGCACTATCGTTACTTCCACACCTACGGCAAAGCGACTGACTTCCCCCGCTGAAGGGAGGCCGAAAGCGAACCTGATATGCGCATCGTCTCTCTGGAAACCTTCCTGACCAACGCCGGGTTACGCAACTACTGCTTCATCCGGCTGCGAACCGATACCGGATTGACCGGCGTCGGCGAAGCCAGCCTGGAATGGCAGGAACGCACAACCGAGACCTTCATCCACGAGTTCTGCGCAGAGCGGTACGTCCTGGGCGCCGACCCCTTTGACGTGGAATCGTTGGTCCTGCGCATGGTTCGCGACCAGTACCAGGGCGGCGCGGTGGCGATGACTGCCATCAGCGGCCTTGAAATCGCCTGCTGGGACCTCATCGGCAAAGCCTGCGGCCAGCCGGTGTACAGGCTCCTGGGCGGGCGCTGCCACGACCGGCTGCAGGCCTACGCCAACGGTTGGTACGGCGGGGCGAAAACCCCTGACGACTATGCGGAACGGGCGCGGGCGGTGGTGAAGGCAGGCTACCGTGGCCTGAAGTTTGACCCCTTCGGCGTGGCCTGGAAGCGCATGAGCGCGGATGAAAGCAAAGAGACCGTCGCCATCGTGGAGGCTGTGCGCCGGGCTGTGGGCGACGACGTGGAACTGATGATTGAGTTCCACGGTCGGCTCGCGCTGGACGTTGCGTTGGAGATGGCCCACCGCCTGGCGGCCTATCACCCGGCCTGGTACGAGGAGCCGGTCGCTTACGAGAATCTGGATCTCTTGCGCGAGGTGAAGGCGCGCACCGCCGTCCCCATCGCCGCCGGCGAGCGGCTCTACACCCTGGCCGATTTCGCCCGCCTGGTGGAGATGCGCGCTGCCGATGTGGTGCAGATGGACGTGGCCCATTGCGGCGGCATCCTGACGGCGAAGAAGATCGCGGCCCTGGCCGAGCCCCGCGACGTCGTCCTGGCTCCTCACGTCTCGGTGGGGCCAGTGGCGCTGGCTGCGGCTCTTCACCTGGATATGTGCTCTCCCAATTTCTACCGCCAGGAGAACTTCGGTGAGCACGACGTTCCCTATCGCGACGGCTTGGTTTCCGGCTGGAACCGCTTTCGCGATGGCTTCTTTACCCTGGACGAGACGCCCGGCCTGGGGTTGGAATTGAACGACGCGGTGATCGCGGCCCACCCCTACCAACCCAACACCTTCCCCAGCCTGTGGGATCGGAAATGGATCGCGGAGTTCACCAAGCGAGAGTAGGCCGTTGGTTAGATGCAGTAGGCAACGGATGGGAAGCCCGCAGGGCGGGCTTGATGACGTCTGGCCGTCGGATTCCATCCGATGGCCGCAGGAGCAACAGCGATGCTAGACACGCGCCGGATGCTCTATCTCTCATTTCCTTTGTCGCCCGATGGCCCCGTGCCGCCGGCTATCACGCCGATGCAGATCACGCCGCGCTACCAACTCTCGGCGGGGGACGACGCGAATGTCTATCGGGTCTCTTTTGATAACCATTCCGGCACCCATGCCGACGCGCCGGCTCACGTGATCGCCAACGGTCTGCGTATCACCGACCTCTCCCTCGCGGATTTCACCTTTGCGCGCCCGGCAGTCGTGGACCTCCCCCTGCCGGATACCACCATCATCACCCCCGATCATTTGCAGCCTCATCTCCGGCGTATGCAGGGTGCTGACATCGTGTTGTTTCGGTTGGGTTATGGCCCCGTCCGGCGCGCCGAGCCACAACGCTATCTCGCCCAATGCCCCGGCTTCGGCGTCGCGGGGGCCGAATACCTGCGCCGCGAACTCCCCGCCCTGCGTGCGGTGGGGATGGATGTGCCCAGTTTCGTCTGCATTGAATATTTGGGCGAGACGATGCGCGCCCACAACGTGATGTTGGGTGGAGAGGGACGCCGCTTCCTGCTCGTTGAAGATATGGACCTGGAAAAGGACCTGACCAGCCTTTCCGAACTCCTCGTCGTACCCTGGCTGATGGCAGGGGTGGATTCTGCGCCGTGCACCGTCCTGGGGATACTGGCGGCGTAGATTGAAGGAGCCCCCGATGCTTGAAGATACTTATGGGCACACGCCAGTGCAGAAAGCATTTGCCCAGGCTGATCCCTACGGCGTCGGCTACGACGAGAAGCGGGCCGCCCGGCCTCCGCTCCGCCTGGCGATCTGCGGAGCGGGCGGCGTAGCGCAATCTAAGTATCTTCCTGCCATTGCGCGCCTGCGCACCATCTGGGAACCGGTCGCGGTGACGGCCATCTCAGAGCCTCGCCGAGACCACGCCGAGAAGGTGGCCGCGCTCTACGGCTGTCATTGGTATGCAGATTGGCGGGAGATGATCGCCCAGGAGGATCTGGACGGCGTCCTGGTCACGACGCCGGATTCTCTTCACAGCGAGATCGGGCTGGCCTGCCTGGAGAGAGGGCTGCCCGTTCTTGTAGAGAAGCCGATCACCCAGTCTCTGGTGGATTCAGAAAGGCTCTGCCGCAAGGCGGATGAGAAGGGCCTCGTGTTGATGGCCGTGGCGAACAAGCGCTATTCGCCCCCCTACCGTCGCGCCAAGCATTTCGTGGCCGCAGGGCCGGTGACCAACCCCGCCCTATACGTCGGAAAGTTCAACCTCGGTTACGACTACGTGGACTTGCTGGAAGGGGGCACTATCCACGTATTTGACCTCACCCGTTATCTGATGGGCGACGTGCGGACGGTGCGGGCGGTAGGGATAGACCAATACAAGCGTAACTGGCAAGGCTATCCGCTGGACAACGCGGTCTGCCAGTTTGAGTTTATCTCCGGCGCGGTGGGTGCGCTCTACACTTCAGCCTCGGCCTTGAGCCTGAAGCCATGGGAGCGGGTGGAGGTCTATGGCGACCATGCCTGGCTTTCGGTGGAAGACCAATACGAGTTGCGGCTTTACGACAGCGAGGACGGGCCGGCTAAATCCTGGACGCCTATCATCCCC
>JADYZS010000428.1 GCA_020853075.1 Anaerolineae bacterium
CGGACCTGGCCGAGTCTCTGCCGGCGGTCAGTGCCGATGGCAAAATCTATACCTTCAAATTGCGCGCGGGGTTGAAGTTCTCCAGCGGACGGGCCCTGACGGCAACCGACGTGAAGTATTCCCTGGATCGGATGTTGGACGACAAGACCCAGGGCTGGGGCGTGACCTATTACATGGCGATCAAGGGTGCGCCGGAAGCCTTTGCCGGTACTGCGGACGGGGTCTCCGGAGTCCGCGCTAAGGACGAGCGCACGATTGAGATTGAACTGAGCGAGGCGCTGTCGCCTTCGTGGTTCAACGCGCTAATGGCGGTGCCCTGGACCTACGTGGTGGACAAAGAGGCCGTTGATAAATACAAGGACGACTTCCGCATCCATCCGGCAGGAGCCGGGCCCTACGTCCTCAAGGAATACGTGGCCGGCCAGAAGGTTGTGTACGAGCGCAACCCCAACTATTGGCGTAACCCGGAGGAACCTTACGCCGATAGGGTGGAGATAGAACTAGGTGTAGATACCGCCGTGGGCGCGCTCAAGTTAGAGAAGGGTGAGATTGACCTGGTCACCGATCCGCTCCCTCCGACTGCCTTGAAGCCCTTCCTGGATAATCCAGGATGGAAGCCGTTCATCGCCGAAGCGATTGACACGGGCGCGTACTTCTTGGCCCTGGATGCCAGCCAGGGGCCGACGAAAGACATCAAGGTACGGCAGGCCATCGCCTACGCCATTGATAAGGAGAAGATGATCCAGGTCATCGGCGGCAGCGCCATCCCGGCCAAGTCGCTCCTCTCGCCCAGCACCGGCATGTACTTTGACCCCAACATGCCTGAGTACAAGTACGACCCGGAGAAGGCTAAGGCTCTGCTAAAGGAAGCGGGCGTCGCCGAGGGGACGAAGATAGAATTCTGGAGCACGAACTTCTATCCCTGGCGCGAGATGGCCCAGGCCGTGCAGGAAGACCTGGAAGCCATCGGTCTGAAGACCGATCTGCACCTGGTTGGGCGCGCGGCGTGGTACGAAGCCAATGGGCAACACAACCCCATCGTTTTCAACCAGTGGCCTCTGGAACTTCCCGACCCGGCCTACGTCTTTGACGGCGGTTTCTCCAAGGCCGCCTTCTATCCCAACTCGTGCTGCAACTGGTCGTGGTATGCCACCGACGAGTTGGAAGGGAAACTCAACGCAGCCCGCAGTGAACCCGACGCGGCCAAGCGGGCGAAGCTGTACCAGGCCCTTGACCGCGAAGTGGTCTATGACAGGGTGTTGTGGGTTCCGCTCTTCCATCTCAGGATTCTTCAGGTGCGTTCGCCGCGGCTGGGTGGCTACTTTGTGCCGCCAGTGTTCGGGCCTTCTACCGCCCAATTCTTCCGTTACTGGGTGGCAGGCGAGAAATAAAGAGCAATAAGACCGTCGGTTGGAAACCAACGGCAACCGGCCAGTAAGCCCGCCAAGCGGGCTTAATACGGGCATGAAGCCGTCGGATTTATCCGATGGCGGGCCATCTCTATAGGGGCGTTCAACTGAACGCCCCTATAGAACGCATCTACCATGATCTCCTTCGTCTCCTACGCGCCGTCGCTCCTGTCCCGGTTAGTCTCTTTCTGGAATACCGTCTTCCAGGAAAGGCGACACTTCTCTCCCATCACCCTAGAAGCGTACCAGAAGCGAATCGTCGCGCAACCCACCTTTGATCCGCAGGGGTTGGTCCTGGCCTTGGCCGGTGGAGCCGTCGCCGGCCTTGTCCATGCCATCAAGCCGGTTCCGCCGGACCTCTTCATCTACAGGGCCCGCCGTTGTCGCGACAATGGCTCCATCGCCGCCCTCGCCGTAGCCCCGAAATGGCGAGGCAAAGGGATCGGTAGCGCACTATTGGCCCGCGCCGAGGAGTACTTGGCTAAGCATCTGAAGCCGGGCGGCCTGACCTACGTTGGCGATTACGACTTGCCGCTCTACCACACCCTGGAAGGGCCGCGCCAGCCCTTTTGGGGCGATACCGAGACGATGGGGGTTGAGGAGAACGATAGCGAATTCATCCGGTTCTTGACCCGGCGCGGTTACACGCCAGCCCCCAGAGAAGGACAAGAGGTCACGATGGCGGCCAGTGTGGGCCAGCCGCGCGAGCCGGTCAGCCCGCCGTTAGGGACATTCGGCCTGGAGGAGGTGACCCTGAGCGATACAAAGCCCTGGCCGGGGCGCGTCGCCTGGTTTCCTGACAAGGAGTTGCAGGAGTATAGTTATCCCCTTTCGGGGGACGCACCGTACCGGGTGATTGCCCTCGCGCGCGATGGCACTATCATGTCGCACATCCAGTGGTATCCCATGCGGCAGCCGGGCTATGCAGCCTTGTGGGATCTCCTGGTGGCGGAATCTGACCGTGGGCACGGCCTGGGGCGCTACCTGCTGGACAAAGGTTTATGGATGATGGCCCGGCAAGGCTACCACACCGTTGAACTCCACACCCATACCCAGAAGAACGCTCTGGCCTATAGGATCTATCTCCGGCGCGGGTTCCAGGTCGTCGTGAGGTGGGTCACTCTGCAGAAAGAAGGGAGCAAACCATCGTGGATCTCCGCTTGAAGGACAAAGTCGCACTCATCACCGGCGGGAGCAAGGGCATCGGGCTGCGCACGGCGCGCCTCTTCGCCGAAGAGGGTTGCCACCTGGGAATCTGCGCCCGTAACCCCGATGCGCTGGCCGCAGCCGCCGACGAACTGCGCGGGAAAGGCGTCAGAGTGGCCGCCGTCCAGGCCGACGTGACCGTTCCGGCGGAGGCCGCGCGCTTCGTAGAGCACTGCGCGGCGGAACTGGGCCGGGTTGACATCCTCATCAATAACGTGGGCAACGACTTTGGCGGCAGGCTGATGGAGGCAACGGACGACGACTGGCAGCAGACTTTTGAGCACTGCACTCTCCACGCGGTGCGGATGACCCGCCTCGTCGCGCCACACATGCAGCGGCAGGGCGGCGGCTCCATCGTCAACATCTCCTCTGTGTCCGGCTGGCACGTGCAACTGGCGGGGACAGGGCAGTACGGCGCGGCCAAAGCGGCCCTCATCTTCATCACCGAACACCTGGCCCTGGAACTGGTGCACGATAACGTTCGGGTCAACACCGTCTCGCCCGGCTCCATCATCTGGGATGGCGGCGGCTGGGATGCCTTCCGTCTGGAGCATCCCGAATCGTTTGCCGGTTACGTGCGCGACGGCTTTCCCATGGGGCGGCTCGGCACGCCGGAGGAGGTGGCGGACATCATCGCCTTCATTGCCTCGCCGCGCGCCCACTGGGTCAACGGGCGGCACATCGTGGTAGATGGCCTGCAGCAGCCCACCCCCGTGCGAGAGTTCCGGGTTTGGTAGGGCATACGAACCACGGAGACACGGAGTGCACGGAGAAGATATCATTCTCTGTGTTCTCCGTGGTTAAGTTCTTCCTGTTAGGTTGCATCTAACGCGGGGTTATGGTACGCTTGGGCACAGGCTCGCCACTCATCTGCGGAGGGAACCATGAAGAAGATCCTCAACGACCCCAACGAGTTCGTGGCCGATATGCTGGACGGCCTCCTGAAAGCCCATCCTGACCAGTTGGCATCCGTCGGGGATGACCGCCAGTGCATCGTGCGGGCGGACGCCCCGGTGCAGGGCAAGGTCGCCCTGGCGACGGGCGGCGGCTCCGGCCATCTTCCCGTCTTCCTCGGTTACGTGGGCAAGGGCTTGTTAGACGGCTGCGCCGTGGGCGATGTCTTCTCCTCGCCCAGCGCGGAACGGATGCTGGCGGTGACGAAACAGATCCACGGGGGCCGCGGCGTCCTCTACATCTACGGCAATTACGGCGGCGACGTGATGAACTTTGACATGGCGACGGAGATGGCGGTGTTTGAGGACATTGAGGTGCGCACGGTGCTGGTGAAGGACGATGTGGCTTCGGCTCCACCCGCGGCGGCGGAACGGCGGCGCGGCGTGGCGGGCATAGTCTTTGCCTTCAAGGTGGCCGGGGCCAAGGCAGACCTGGGCGGCTCATTAGACGAGGTGGAGGGAGTGACGCGGAAAGCGTTGGCGAACATCCGCTCCATGGGCGTCGCGCTCTCTCCTTGCACGGTTCCCGCCGCCGGCCGCCCCACCTTTACCATCGGTGAAGACGAGATGGAAATCGGCATGGGCATCCACGGTGAGCCGGGCGTCAGCCGCGAGAAACTGAAGACCGCGGGCGAAATCGCCGGGCGGATGACGGCGGCCATCCTGGCTGATATGGAGATGCGCCCTGGCGACGAAGTGGCGGTGATGGTCAACGGCCTGGGGGCGACGCCGCCGGAGGAACTCTACATCCTCTATGGGAAGGCCCACGAACTCCTGGCTGCGAAGGGGCTGCGCGTCTATCGCGCCTACGTGGGCGAATTTGCGACCAGCATGGAGATGGCGGGTGCGTCCTTCACCTTCTTCAAACTGGATGATGAGTTGAAGATGCTCCTTGACCATCCGGCCCGTTCGCCCTTCTTTGTGCAACCTTGAAAGTGGGAAGGCGCACCATGAGCGAGACCATCATCATTGATGCCC
>JADYZS010000429.1 GCA_020853075.1 Anaerolineae bacterium
CATTGGGGCCAGAAGGCCGATGGCCTTGACGTGGAAAAGTTCACCGGCTTTCCTCCAGATTATCGGATCAGCAAGGTCAATGATATGATGGGTTACACCGGCTGGGGCGGGCACGGGCCGAAACCGAGCGGGATGATCTCCGTGGGTGGGGTGCTCTATCTGGCTTTTCAGAATCTCCTGGGGATGAAGGCCCCGGCATACGGCACGAAGAGCCAGCATGGCAGCGATGCTACCATCGTCTATTCCAGAGACTACGGCAAGACCTGGACCCCTGACATCAAGGAGATTAGGAACCCGATGTTCCCAGGACACCTGTTCGGTGGCCCCGCCTTCATCAACTTCGGCAAGGACAACGCGGGGGCAAGAGATCGCTTTGTTTATGCCGTCTCAGCCGATCAGTGGGACAACGGGAGTCACTTGCGACTCGGCCGGGTGCCGCAAGGCAAAGTCATGGATGCGACGTCCTGGGAATGGGTGGCGGAACGGCGAGGCATGGACGGCCCGCGCTGGACGAAGGACTTGGGGGAGGCGACACCGATCCTGTCGGATGATCGCCATATCAGCGCGCCGGACTTGGTCTATCTGACGTCGCTTCACCGCTACCTCTTGCTTACCTGGTATCTGCACGAGGATTTCTCCAACGCGCATGGTAGCGGCCTCGTCATCTACGATGCCCCGGAGCCGTGGGGGCCGTTCACGTTGGCATACCACGGAGAATTGTGGGAGACGATAGACGTGAATCCCTATTGCCCTCGCCTTCCCCTCAAGTGGATGGAGGCCGATGGCGTCACGGGCTGGTTGCAGTTCTCCGGTAACTGGCGCCGGAACAGCCCCCACTATCGCTCCCACGTGCGCAAATTTCGCGTTTTGAGACACAAGTGAAAGGAGTATCACCTTGAGGAAACAATTGCAGCAGGCTAAACAGGGCGAGACCCTACGCGACGTGCTGGCTCGCATCGGTACAAAGGAACTGGCTCCCTATCTGCGAGAGGGGCCGGGCTTTGATATCCAGTTCGGCGCGCCAGACATCAAGATAGAGCGGGCGGAAGGCAAGAGCCTGCGCTATCGCTTCACGGGCACCGGGCTTGTGGCAGACGTTGCCATTGAGTTCTCTGCCGAATTGGGTACGGCGGTGCAGACGATCACGCTGACCAATGAAGGCAAGGAGCCAACCCCGGCGATCCGGGCCCTCCACGCGTTCCTTCTCCCCCTGGATGTCAGAGTCAAGGACGTCCCCTACGCCTGCGGCTTCGGGGGCGGCCTCACTAATGGCTACTATCCGCCGCGCGCCTACCGGCCAGAAGAGGTTTCTTTCGGCCAGGCGCGGCCGTGGGAACCGGATAATCCGAGTTTTACCCGCTGGTGGGTGGCACAGCGGTTTTACACTCTCTCATCCGGGCCTGATGGGCGGAGCGCAAATCCGAACCTGCCGCTCATGTTGGCCGGTTGGCAGGTCGCGGATGGCGAGGTGGGGCTTTGGGCCGCGCCGGAGTGGTCGGGCCGGTGGGAGATGCAGTTTGGCGCCGACAGAGATTGGCGCTTCTATTTCCGCGGCGGGCCCAGGGTGCAGAATATGGTGCTAGAGCCGGGCGAGACGCTCCGCCTGCCACGAATGCACGTCGGTGTGTACGGCGGCGCGGGCGCCACGCGCGCGGATGGCTTCAACCGCATCCGCCGCTACGTGGCCGAGGCGCTGGTGCCGGACGTGGAAGGGGGACGACCCTGGCCTTACTTGGCGTACAACCATTGGTTCGGCATTGAGGAAAGGGTCTCGGCCAAGATACTTCGCCCTCAGGTGGATCTGGCCGCCGAGTTGGGAGTAGAGTATTTCAGCGTGGATTCGTCATGGTATGGCGGCTCCACCGAGAACTTCGCGAACGGTGTCGGCAATTGGGAGCGGGTGGATGAAGTCAAGTTCCCCGGTGGCCTGGAGCCGTTCTCCGAATATGTGCGCGCCAAGGGGATGCGCTTCGGCCTCTGGTTTGAACCGGAGCGAGGCCGGTTGGGTTCAGACTGGGTGACGCAGCACCCTGACTGGTACTGGAGCGCGGCGAGCCCGGTCAACTTCCACCTTGACTTGACCCAGAAGGTTGTCCAGGACTATCTGATCAAGGTCCTTTCTGATTGGGTGGAGCGGTTGGACATTCGCTGGTTGCGTTGGGACAACAACCAGGCGCACGGCCCCTTCTGGGATAAGATAGACCCCACGGGTAAGATCCAATTCGCGTACTTTGCGGGGCTCTACCGGGTCTTTGATACGCTCTTAGAGCGCCACCCCAACCTGATGATTGACAACTGCGCGGGTGGCGGCCAGCGCAGTGACTTCGGCACGCTGCGCCGCGCCGGCACGATGGTTATCAGCGACCACGCCGAGGATCCCCACATCTGCCGCATCATGCAAACCGCCGGTTCACGCCTTTTCCCTGCCAATCTCATGAACAGTTCCATCTACGTGGGTGAGAAAGATGGCGATGCCCTGTTAGGGACGCAGGAGTTGGCTTCTCGCATGACGGGTTCCATCACCTTGGCCGGGCATATCTCTAATTTTTCCAAACGCCACGTTGCCAAACTCAAGAAATATCTGAATGGCTACCGTACCTTCCGCCACCTTCTCATGAAAGACTTCTATGCCCTCGCGCCTTACCCGCGCGATGCGGCGGATTGGGACGTGGTTGAGTTCCATGATCCGGCGACGAGCGAAGCCGTCATCCTGGCCTACCGGATGCGCGGCAACGAGCGCATCCGCACGGTGATCCCCGAGCGGCTTGACCCGGCAAAGACCTACGAGGTTACGGACCCCTTCTCGGCCACCAAGCCGCGACGGATGACCGGGAAGGCTCTCATGGAGAAGGGTTTGCGTTTCACCCTTGCGCCGGACAGCGCGCTGGTGCGGCATCTCAAGCCTGTCGTCTAGGGCTTTACATTGTGGAAAGGTAGTTCTATGACAGGAAATTCAACGCAAGACGTCTATGACCGCCTGGGCGTGCGCAAGCTCATCAATGCCCAGGGCACGCTGACGCGCCTTGGTAGTTCTCGCATGGCCCCGGAGGTCACAGGGGCGATGGCCGAGGCTGCCAGGCACTTTGTGGACCTTGAAGAATTGCTGGTGAAAAGTGGCGAGGCCGTGGCCCGCATGCTCGGCGTTGAAGCAGCCTACATCTCTTGTGGCGCAGCGGCGGGGTTGGCACTTTCCACCGCGGCCTGCGTCGCGGGCGACGATCCGGCGCGCATCCAGCGACTTCCCGATACGCGCGGGATGCGCAACAAGGTGGCGACTCATCGTCTGCACCGGAACGGCTACGATCAGGCCATCCGGCAGGTCGGAGTAGAGCTTGTGGAATTCGGTTGGATCAGCCAGACGCATCCCTGGCAACTGGAAGATGCCATTGACGAGCAAACTGCCGCGGTGGCTTACTTCGTAGATTATGCCGACCACGGCGGCTCCTTGCCGCTGGAGACAGTCTTAGAGATCGCTCACCGCCGCGGGCTTCCGGTCATCGTGGATGCTGCCGCAGAGATACCCCCCTTGCGGAACCTGCACCACTTCAACGACCTGGGCTCCGACCTTGTCGTCTTCAGCGGCGGCAAGGACATCGGCGGGCCGCAGAGCAGCGGTCTGATCCTGGGGCGGAAAGACCTGATTCGGAAGTGCGCGCTCAACGGCAACCCCAATTGGAGCGTCGGTCGCTCCATGAAAGCCGGGAAAGAGGAGATCGTTGGCCTGGTGGTCGCTCTGGAACGCTATCTGGCACAGGACGAGGCTGCGGAGGCTGCCTGCTGGGAGGAACAGGTAGCCTGGCTTGTGAAGACGCTGGGGGCATTGGCAGGCGTGCACGCGCGCCGCGTCTGCCCTGTGCCCGGGTTTATCCGTCCGAACACCATTCCCCGCGCCTACGTCGGGTGGGATGACCGCTACGACCTGACCGTGCCGCAGGCGGTGCAGGCGTTGCGCATGGGCAATCCGGCCATCGCTGTTGGTAGCGACGGAAACGAGTTGGTCTTACATCCGCAGCCGCTGGCGTCCGGCGAGGAACGCATCGTGGCCGAATGTATCGGCGCGCTCTTGCAGGAACGTCGGAGGAAATGACGCGGGGTTGAAACTTTGTAGGGGCGTTCATTTGAACGCCCCTACAAAGTTGGAGTTTCTGGCACTCTAGCCGTTGGCGGCTTCAGACACCTTCGGCTCGCGAGGCAACTTTGCTGTTCGGTTGAATTTGGAGAAGCCCGGTCAGGTTGAGGCTCCCCTGCAGGCCAGGCTGGAATTCGGCCAGACGGCGGTAATGCTCGGCCAGTTGGACATTCAGGCCTGTGGCACAGGTCGCACAGTTGCCATTATTCAGGAGCGCGCAGCGGGTCGCGCGGTCCCAGGCTAATCGTCCGGCCTCGCGTATCAAGGATAGGGCCCGTCCATCACTCAGAACGACAGGATCGTAAGCCACGTTCAGACGGCCTGTTTGGGGATCAAACTCTGTCTGCTGAATCCCAGGGTATTGGCGCAGAGTGTGGTTGAGGACGTCGGCGCAACGCGGGTCAGATGCCGCAGCCACCTGGACGGCGTGCAGCGGTGCCGGTCGCAAAGTGTTCAGCGCGATGCGGAATGCTTGTATCAAGGTATCGGCGATCACTGGCAGTTCCAGGTAATCTATGCCGATCGCGACCCAGGTGAGCCAGAAGGGAAGGATGGTCGCACTGGCCGACCCGGAGAAATAGTCCACGACGAACTCATCTGTGATCCAGAAAATGTGTAGCCATTGCGAATTGAGAAAGGCCAGGAACAACAGGCTTCTCAGGTTCCGACCCTTGCGGAACTCATTGATGTACAAGAGCGATGTCGCTATCAGGGCAGGGATCTCTGTGTAGTCCACGACAAGGATCAACAGTTCCCAGACACCGCTAAGGTTGAAGAAACTCTGCCCGACGAGACGCAGCGCGACAACGTGGGTGGTGAGCCAGTAGAGATGCACCAGTTGCAGGCTGAACAGAAAAGCCGTGATAAAGACGTTGAGATTGTGGTGCGCTTCGTAGAATTTCCAGAATCTGTCCAGTGCCGATTTCATCGTTCAAATCTCCTGTGTTGTTTGGGGTTGTTATCGCCCGTTTCGCTTTTGACACTCCGGGCAGAGACCATAATAAACGACGCGAGCGCCCAGAAGCCGGTAGCCTGAGACGGCGGCTATTTCCCGATCCAGTGCCCGCAGGTGCTGGCTAGGCAGGTCTAGCGCGCGATGGCACGAGACGCAGCAAGCCAGATTCACGTGAGAACTGTAAGGAGACTCCCCCATTGGAGTAGGGCGTTCCTCCGCGCTCATGGGGTAGCCGGTTCCGTAGTCTGCGGAACCCGCTGTTGGCACTCAGGGCACAGGCCGTAATACATGACGCGCGCGCCCAGAAGGTGGTAGCCCGAATTCGCGGCCACTTCTTCTTCCAGCGTCTGTACTCGGGGTGCTTCCAGGTCTATGACGCGATGGCAGGAGATGCAGGCCAGGTTGATGTGGGGGTCGGTGTTGCCATCGTAGTGCTCGGCGTCGTCGCCGGCGCTCCCCAAGGCGTGGATCATGTTCAACTGCACCAGCACGTCCAGCGTGTTATAGACGGTTGCCAGACTCAGCGACGGGTACTCTGGACGGAGTGCATCGTATATCATCTGCGCTGTGGGGTGCCTGGCGGTCGTTGCCAGCAGGCGACAGATGGCGAGGCGTTGCGGGGTCAGGCGCAGACCAGCCTGGCGCAATGTCTGGACAAAAATATCGGTTCTGGTTATCATGATCGGTCCTTATTTATAATCTTTCTAAATTTCATATCTCTCTTAATTTGGAATTATTATAATCTATATTGTGGGAATTGTCAAGTCCATCTTTATGCCAGGAGCAAGCCCATGACCAAGATCAAGATAGACCTGGAGCGCAGGATCGGCGCCATAGATCCGATGGTCTATGGCGGTTTCATTGAGCACCTCGGTCGCTGTATTTATGGCGGCATCTACGAGGAAGGCTCACCCTTGAGCGATGAACGAGGCTTCCGCCGTGACGTTATGGAAGCCCTGCGGGGCCTGCGGATGCCGGTGCTGCGCTGGCCCGGCGGCAACTTCGTCAGCGGTTACCACTGGCTGGACGGCGTGGGGCCGGTGGATGAACGTCCGCGGCGCACGGAGCTGGCCTGGCACACGGAAGAGTCTAACCGCTTCGGCACCGACGAGTTCATTGAGTACTGCCGTCGCCTCAACGTGGAACCCTACATCTGCGTCAATATGGGAAGCGGCACAATGGATGAAGCCCAGGCCTGGGTGGAGTATTGCAATGGTACGGGCAACACCTACTACGCCAATCTGCGTCGCCGGAACGGCCACGAGGAACCGTACAACGTCAAATACTGGGGGCTGGGGAACGAGTTGTATGGCTCGTGGCAGATCGGGGCCCTGAGCGCCGAGGACTACGTGAAGAAGGCCATAGAATTCGCCAAGGTCATGAAGTGGACCGACCCCAGCATCAAACTGATCGGTTGTGGTCAGAACGGCTGGCAAGAGTGGGATCGCGTGGCGCTGGAAGGGTTGGCGCGCCACGTGGACTACCACAGCATCCACATCTACACCGGTAGCCACGATTACTACAGCAACGTCTTCGGGCCACACCAGGCTGAATACGCGCTGCGCGTCTGCCAGGCGATGATTGACCGCGTTCGCTACGAGCAGAAGATCGGCCATCCCATCACCATTGCCTACGACGAGTGGGGTATCTGGATTCAGGCGACGGCTGCCGAATCAGGACTGCAAGAACGCTACCGGCTCTCCGACGCGCTGGCCTGTGCCACCTACTTCAACATCTTTATTCGCCAATGTCGCTCGG
>JADYZS010000430.1 GCA_020853075.1 Anaerolineae bacterium
CAAAAGCTACCCCGGGGATAACAGGCTGGTGAGGCCCAAGAGTTCACATCGACGGCCTCGCTCGGCACCTCGATGTCGGCTCGTCGCATCCTGGGGCCGGAGTAGGTCCCAAGGGTCGGGCTGTTCGCCCGTTAAAGCGGTACGCGAGCTGGGTTCAGACCGTCGTGAGACAGGTCGGTCTCTATCCGCAGTGGGCGGAGGTGATTTGAGGGGAGCTACCCCCAGTACGAGAGGACCGGGGTGGACCGACCGCTGGTGTGCCAGTTGTCCCGCCAGGGGCATCGCTGGGTAGCTAAGTCGGGCAGGGATAACCGCTGAAAGCATCTAAGTGGGAAGCTCGCCCCAAGATGAGATCACCCACCGCGTAAGCGGGTAAGCGCGCCGGAAGACTACCGGCTATATAGGCGGCAGGTGTAAGAGCAGCAATGCTTTGAGCCAAGCCGTTACTAATGCGCGAGGGCTTAGTCCGTTAGCATGAGATGTGTGCGAAGTTCCTGCGTTCTGTTCAGTTCTTAGGGTGTTAGGTGCTCTTTTCATAACCCGTAAAATAGGCTCCTTTGGTGACTTGAGCGGAGGGGGTACACCCAGTCCCATCCCGAACCTGGTCGTTAAGCCCTCCAGCGCCGATGGTAGTGGGGGCGCAGGCCCCTGCGAGAGTAGGTCGTTGCCAACGGAGCCTGTTTTTATTTCCCTTTTGCCCCGTGATCGTCTCCTTATAAAATAACAGTAACAAACATGACGGCGGTCATAGGCATTTGGCACAGAACGAATATGATGGTAAAATGGGGTTGTGCGAGGAGGCCCATATATCTACGTCTCTTCTATCTCACCCGGGAGGTGCGATCGCATGGATAAACTCGTAGAACAGATGCAGGAAGCCATCATTCAAGGCCAGGTGAGCGAAGTCACGGCCATGACCAATAAGGCATTGGAGACGATGGCTCCCCTTGACGTCGTCACAAAGGTCGTCGCGCCAGCGATGGGGCGCGTCGGTGACCTCTATTCCTGTGGCGAGTTCTACGTGCCGGAGATGCTCCTGGCCGCGCGCGCCGCAAAGGCTGCTCTGGGTATCGTCAAGCCGATGCTTGCTAAAGGCAACGTCAAGCCGATGGCGACCGTGGTCGTCGGCACAGTGCGCGGCGATTTGCACGACATTGGCAAGAATCTAGTCTCCATGATGCTGGAAGGGGCCGGGTTCCAGGTCGTTGACCTGGGGATTGACGTCCCACCGGAGAAGTTCATCCAGGCCGTGCTGGACAACAAGGCCGACCTCATGGGCATGTCCGCCCTCATCAGCACCACCATGCCGCAGATGGGCGTCACCATCAAAGAGATGGAGAAGTCCGGCATGCGCAAGCAGGTCAAGGTGATCGTGGGCGGCGCGCCCGTCACCGATGACTACGCCAAGAGCATTGGTGCAGACGGCTTCGCGCCCGATGCGGCCCAGGCCGTCGCCATATCCAAGCGACTGTTGGGCCTGAATTAACGGATGCTGGTGGCTTCGCGCCACCAGGAGCCCGACCCGGTGCCCGCTGCTTGTAACGGGATGCGCTCGTCCGTCGTTATGGCGAGCGCGTATCGCCACTTGAGGGAAAAATTCGGGCTTCCGCGCGGGCTCCATTTATCTCAGATACACGCAGCATAATCTGTTCCGAGGCCGGAGCGCGACCGGGCGCTCCGGCCTTGCCATTGTGTAGGAGGTCTCCCGTATGCCTTCAGGCGAGTGGTTGCAATGGCGCAGAGACTCCCAAAGGACGGGGCGCGTCCCGCTCCGCGGCCAAATTCGCAAGCCTGCCGTCGTCGCCAGCCATTTCTTGGGCGGCACGGAAGATTGGCTGGTTCTCCATCCCGGCGACACGGCAACCGGCTCCCTCGTGCTGCCGGATGCTCTCCAGACCGCCGACGTCGCTAACCTGAGACGGGAATGGGAATTAGATCGTTGGATTGACGTAGAGGGCACAGGGAGCCCGGAGAAGGTCACCGAGAGCCATCGGGAGCGTTACCTGCGGCTCCTGCCGGATAAGCCGGGCTACCAACGCTTGTTCTTTGAGTCGTGCTTTGACAAAGGCATGGCGAGTGCGGATACCCGCGGCTGGTTGGAGGAGCGGGTCAATGGCGCATGGCAGCGCGCCTGGACGTCGCCGCCCGATACGCATTACTGGGGGCCCAACGTCCTGCTGGCCGACGTGGACGGCGACGGCGAGGAGGAGATCGTCATCACCGTTCACTACCGGATCATAGCCTTCAAGGCGGGCACCGGCGAGAAGGTGCGCGAGTTGCAGTACCACCATTACCGCAATTACGGCGAGGCCCACGCCGTAGATTTGACCGGCAACGGGCTCTGCGACTTCGTGGTGCTGGCGGAGTTCCCCGCCCACGCCGAGGTCATCCTGAACGACGGCAAGGAGTTCCATCTCGCCTGGTATGAGGACGTTCAGCATGGCAACATCACCGACGCCGATCATGCCTTGACCACGCCCTATTACCCCATCGCCGACGTGGACGGCGACGGCCAGCCGGAAATCGTCTATTCTCACCTGAACCACCGCGGCGACGGCGCGTGGCACACCGTCGTCGTGGAGGCGGTCACCGGCCGGGTGAAACAGGAGATGGTGGATTTCGTTGTCAAAGAGATCCTCCCCGCAGGCCCGGCGGGCAAGCCCTGGCTCTTCGGCATCCGCAGCGACGGCGGGTTCATCCCGGCAGATGCCGGGGCCGCGATCTATGAGATCGTTGGCGGGGAAGCCAGATTGGTATGGGAAGACCCCGCGAGCGCCTGGTCCCTCTGGACGCCCTACCGCTGGACGAACTACCGCTCCTGCAAGAACTACCATGCGGAGAGGCTTGCGTCTGCCGAGGGGGGAAAGGTCATCTGGAGCCGGGAGAGGCTGGCCGCTGGGGATGGCCGCTATCGCCTGACCGCCTCTCGTTTCGCCAGTGGCAAAAGGGAGATCCGGGCGCAGGTGGTGCTCCCCGCGTTTGACGTGCAGGCGGTGCGACCGGAAACGGACGAATTGCTGGTGACCACGCGGCGCAAGGGAGGCGAAATTCCGGTGCAGGGGCAGGGCGTGTCATTCACCCTGCTCGGTTCGCAGCGGCTGGTGGGGCGTGTGCCTGCGCCCGTCGTCTTCGCCGGGGAAGGCGAGTTGCCGCGGGTCGTGGTTCCCGACCTCACCGGCAATGTCCGCGCCCTGGACTTTGCGGAGAGGGGGCAGGTAGCGGTGCGGTGGGCCTTGCCCGGCCACGGCATGGCGAACGAGCGGGGCCTCTGCGCAGGGCGGCAGCCCGATGGCAGCCGCGCGGTCGTTTTCCTCGCAGCCAACGCCAGGGGCGAGGCGCGTATCGTCCAGGCAGACGCGTCCGGTCACATCCTCTGGACGGCGGACATCCCCAGGACGCATCCCGCGCTCCGTCCGGGGAACACCGATGGCGGCACGGTTTCTCTGCATACGCTCCCCTTGCGGCAGGCAGGCCAGGACGACGTGCTGGTGACCAGCCTGAAGAACAACATGCACAGCGCCTTCACCTGCGCGCTCGCAGGCGAGAATGGCCGACAGGTCTGGCGGCAGGATAAGAGCGGCGCGGTCAGCGGCGAGGCCCGTGGCTATGGCGGCAGTTGCCCCTTTGCGGGCCTCGCCAAAGACGACGGCACCGAAGACCTGGTATCCGAATTCCCCGACCTCTTCTACATCGCCGACGGCAAGACGGGAGACTTTACCGTATATAACCGCACGCAGCAAGGCTGCTTCTTCGGGCTGGACGAAAAGACCGACGTCCTCAAGAGCAGGGGCGCGCTCTACGGGACGCCCATCGTCACGCCTGTCGGGGTCGTGTGGGGCGGATGCCCCTGGGTGACCGGCTTCTGGCAGGTGATGGAACTGGGCATCGGCTTCCGTTGGTTCACCGCGCCCCAGGCGGCCTCCGGCCTCAACCGCTGCCCGCTTCAGGCCATCGGCGACTTTGGCGGGAGCGGCAGGCTTCAGCTAATCGGCTGGGAGTTCGCGAAGAACGCGCTCACGTGCCGCGACCTGGAAGAAGGGGACTTGCGCTGGACTCTGCCTCTGCCGGGGGCGGACGCGGGCCAGTATTACGTTACGTGCGACGTGGACGGCGATGGCCGCGAGGAGTGCATCCTGTGCACGCCCGACGAGTTGGTCGCCGTGGGCGAGCGGGATGGCAACGGCGTCGTCGTCTGGCGGCTGCGCCTCCCCGCCGCGTGTACGCAGCCGGTCGTCGCCGATGCCGACGGCGACGGCCTGGCCGAGATCCTCCTGCCGTGCCAGGATGGTTCTCTCTACCTGGTCGGCGCGGCGTAACCGATCCCTCGCGTTCACGTCTTCTCTATCAGAGAGCCAAAAGCAAAGTGCGCACCCGTTTCGGGGTGCGCACTCATTATCGCTGGCGGGAGCGAGGGGATTCGAACCCCCGGTCTTCGGCTTGACAGGCCGACGTGTTAACCGCTACACCACGCCCCCAGGCTCTCGGTGCAGGCCAAACTTGAGCATTGCGCATCATATCACAGCCGCTGCATCTCGTCAAATTATTCGGGGCCCCGCTGGCGACTACACGCGGCTAAACTCATCCTGAACAACCCCGGCCCACCATGCCCGACCATCGCCGCACCGCCTTCCGCCTCGTCCTTCTCTTGCTCATAGCCTGGAGTATCGTTAGCACCACCGGGGATGCACCCCTAGCCGCGCAGCCGGTACCTCCCGCGCTATCCGCGCCCGACGTGCAGGCCCATCTTCTGGCCTGGGCTCCCGACCGCCAGGCCGTCGCCGTCGTCGTCGCCCGCGAACCGGCCCTCTCCGATGCCGACCTCTGGCTGGTGGAGGCCGCTGGCCCGCGCCGTCTGGTAGATGCCCATGGCCCGCGTCACTGGGCCACGAATCCCCTCTGGTCGCCGGATGGCGCGTGGCTGGCCTACGTGCGCGCCGTCTATGACGAACGCGGCTATGGCCCGCTTCCCCAGTTGTGGCTCTACGATTCTGCCTCTGGCGAACCGTCGCTCCTGACCGACGCGCCCGTCTTTCGCCCGCGCTTCTACTTCGGCCAGACGCGGGGCCTCGCCTGGGCCGCCGATGGGCGCAGCCTGCAATTTGTAGATGAATTGGACGGGGGGCAGGTCTATCAGGCGGAGGTCGCGAGCGGGCGCGTCATGCCGCTGCGAGAGAGCATCCAACCGGAGTTGCTGGCTTATGCAGAGGAAGCGGCGCGCGCGGCGCCCCGCGCTGGCAACGGCGACATGGTGAAGCCGTTGGACGTGCGCAACTACGATGGAACCGTCGGCCAGGGCTACTCCACGGCCTATCTGGGGGATTATCGAGGCAACGACGAAGGGAGCGGCAGCCATCCGGGGGTGGACATCGCCTGGTATCGCATCTGCGGGACGCCCATTGTCGCGCTGGCGGCGGGGGTGGTGACCTGGCGGCGGGACGGCTCCGGCGACGACCCGGACCGCTGCGACCCCTTTTCGGGAACCAGCGGCGGGAGCGGCATTGTCATCCGCCACGACGACTTCCCGGAGCGCAACGGCTACGGCGGCACGGTCTATGCCGTCTATCTCCACCTGCGGGATGCACCCACCATTAGCGGCACGGTGCAGATAGGCGATGCGGTAGGGCTGGTCGGCTCCACCGGCTATTCCACAGGAGCGCATCTCCACTTTCAGTTAGACCGCGATGCGTCCCTCTTTCATCCCTGGTGGTGGAGCAACGGCATGGGGTGCGACGTGAACACGACAACGTGTCAGGAACTGGTAGAGCGCTACACCTGGAGCCCGATGCGCTTTGTGCAGGCGCACCTGGCTGACCAGAGCGCCACCCGCACACCGACGCCTACCCGCACCCGCACGGCCACGCCCACTCCGGGGGGCAGCCGCACGGCGACCCCCACAGCAACCGCTACCGTTTCCGGCACGCCCACCAGCACACCATCGGTCACCGCCACGCCTGCGGAACTTACGCCGACGGCCTCCCCTGCCTCGCCTACCGCCACGCGCCCGGCACGGGTGTTTATGCCCTTGTTTTGGAAGTGGGGGCCGCCTTCCCGCTGATGCGCTACCAGGGGATCGGCTTGCGGTCGCGGAAGAAGCCGCCGCTGGGCCCGCCATCGGGAAGCGTCGCCAGCCAGACGATCCCATCCGCGCCCTGTTCGGGGGAGCGCGGCGCGGCAGGCCCGCCCATATCGGTGTGTACCCAGCCGGGGCAGGCCGCGTTCACCAGGACGTTCGTCCCGCGCACGCTGTAGGCCAGCATCAAGGTGAGGCCGTTGAGCGCGATCTTAGACATCCGGTAAGACGGTTTGCCGTGCACCATGTTGGCGATCTGCCCCGCCCCCGATGAAACGTTGACGACGCGGCCATACTTCTGCTCGCGCATCAAGGGGATGAAGGCCTGGCAGAGGAGGAGGGGGCCGAAGACGTTCGTCTCTATCGTCGTGCGGAAGATGTCCATCTCTACGTCCAGCACGTCGCGCCCATCGTCCAGACAGACGGCGGCGTTGTTGACCAGCGCGTCGGCGCGCCCAAACTCGCGCCCGACGAAGTCGCGCAGGCGCGCGATGCTTTCCTGGCTCGTCACGTCTAGCGGGTGGTAGAAAACGTGGGGCGTGGCATGGCGCAGCGACGCCGCCGCGGCCTGGCCTTTGGCTTCGTCGCGGCTGGTGAGGAGGACGCGATAGCCCTGCTGCGCCAGTTGTCTGCCTACTGCGAGGCCGATCCCCCGATTCGTGCCGGTGACGATGATGAGCCGTTCTTCTGGTCGCATGAGACGAGTTTCCCTCTAAATCCGCAGGAAGTTGTTCGCCTCCATCACAAAGACCGTAGCGCTGTACATCGGCATACCCTTCGTGACCGGGCTCGGCTCCGGGCGATACTTGCACGCTTTCTGGATGATCTCCAGCACTTGATTCACCTTCCCCGCCTCCACGCCGATGAGGAGCGTCGCATTGCCGCGGCGGAGAAAACCGCCCGCGGTGTTGATGCGCGTGACCCGGTGGCCTGCCTCCAGCAGCGCCTGGATGGAGGGTCCGGCGTCTTCGTCTTGCACGATGGCGATAATGAGGTTCATCGGGTCATCCTCTCTGCTGGGTGCTTGGGGAGTCTCCTCCCAACGATTCGCGGTCGGGCTGCCTGTCCCGCGCAGGCGCAGGAATCGCTTCACCGGGAAGGTGAAGACCGTGGCGCCGCCGATGACCACCTCCATCGGGTTCATCATGGAGACGTGGGTAGGCTCTGCCACTGGCGGCATCGGGTTCATGAAAACGCGACGCGTGTGGCAGGTGGCGCGCAGGGCAGCAAGAACCTCTTCCATGCGACCCTCCTCTACGCCGATGAGAAGGGTCGCATTGCCGCGGACGAGAAAGCCTCCCACGGTATTGATTCGGGTCGAGCGGACGTTGAGGGATACCAGCCGGTCTTGCAGGCTGTTCGCGTCTTCGTCCTGCACCATCGCGATGAGGAGTTGCATGGCTTTCCTCCCACGCTGGGGTATACCGAAGTCACAGGTTAACGAGGCCAGGCGGAACAACAATCGGCAACTTGCGAGGACGGCGACCCTATTATAAGGGAATGACCATCCCTGTCAAATAGGGTCGCCCTCCCAATCCGTACCTCTCACGACCCTGCTGCCACGGCCAGGAGTTTCTGCGTGACCTCTTCGGAAGGCCCAATGACGATCAGAACGGATTTGCCGGCGCGGCGGGCAACCCAGTAATCGCCGGCACCGCGCCACTGGCGTGCCGGGTCTGCGCCGGTCAGATCTTTCACGATTTGGGTGTAGCCGGCGCGGTGGTCCAGGGCGACGCGGAGCAACGCCCAGAACTCCTCCGCCTCGGCCTCTTCATCAAAGACGGTGTTGAGCACCAACGCATAGGTCTCGGTAGAACCCTGTTGCAGCAAGGCATAGTCATCCCCACCCCAGCCCTCTGCTGCCACCTCAGCGGTGGCTGGGCCCAGGTAAGCGGTCAGGGTGAGCCGCCACCCCAGTTCACCCATGAGATCGTCATCTACCAGACGCCAATCCCCGCCCAGGGCCGCCGCCACGTCGGGCAGCGAGACGTCCACAGGAGCATCGCCCTTTCGGTAACGTTCGGGGTGCAGAATTTGCTCTGTGGAAGCGGGTGGTTTCCCGTATAACTCGTTGACGGCTTTCCAGCCTCCGGCTTCGTGAATACTTGTGACGAAGGTCAGACCCTGGGAGTAGGGGAAGACGAGACTATCGCGGAGGACAGGCGGGCTGGCTTCCAGGGCTTCCTTCTGGATGCCACCCTGGGATAAGGAAAAGAGTTGCACCTGATCCTGTATCGGCGTCTCCGTCTGGATGTAAGTGTAACTGCTGAGGCTGGCATCGCCTTCAATGAGGGCGCTGAGGGCCAGGCGACGGTCACCGTTCTCCTCTTTCCGCAGAATCTCCCCCATGCCGAAGTTCTGGTCTTGGAGGGCGTGGACGTATTCGTGGGCGATGACCAGGCGATCCGCCACCGAACTGGCGGCTTTGCCTCCCACGACGTAGAAGGTCTGCTTTTCGTAATCGTAGAAGCCCAGAACCTGCTCCGCAGCGAGGTCCTGGCTGAGTTTTTCCAGGTCCACGTCCGGCCCAATCACGCCCAGCAGCCGCAGGAGCGCCTGGCTGTGCTGGCTGGCCTCGCGCGCCTTTGTATCCATCCTGCCCTGGAGGCGTTCCTCAAGGGCTTGCTGCGTCAGACGCTGGAAGCCCACCGGCTTCTTGGCCGCCAGACCCCGCAGGGTCGCAATGCCATCGGTCGTTGCCTTGAAATCTTTGTCCGTTAACTCTCCACCTTTCGTGTCGCTCGGCTCTGGCACGAATTGCATCTTGGCGACGAATTGTTGTGAGGAGAGGAACCCATCTAAGAAGGCGCTGAGGTCGCGAGCGGCGAACCGCAGAGTTAAGAACGGTTGCCCCTGGGCAGTTTCGGCGCGGATGAGGGTTCCACCGTTGAAGGCCGGTTCCACCCGTGGGGCGATCATCGCCGCTATACCGGCCAGGGAGAACATGGATTGGTAAGTCTGCTGTGGCTCTTCTCCCTTTTGTGCCCGGAACCTGATGGTGAGAGTGCGCGTGAGGCCGCCTGTGGTCTCTACCTGCACATTTACCGGGTACTTCAGGACGCTCTCACCGAACTGGGCGAGATCGGCTATGGCCTTATCCTGGCGCAGCACGTAGCTCTCTTTCAAGGCGCCGATCAGCACCTGGATGCGGAAATCGTCGCTGCCGCTCAGATCCTGATAAATCTCTATCTCCGTTTGGGCATCGGCATACTCTTTCAGATCGCGATAGGCCAGGCCGAGGAGGTAATGGCCCAGGTCATCTTCCGGATCCTCGTCCACCAGCGCCTGGAGGATCTTGGCTGCCTCTTGCGGACGACCTTCCCTGAGAAGGGCGTTGGCCCATTGTCGCCTTCTGTCGGCGCTCTTCTCGTCCAGCGTTGCGGCCTGCTCGCACTGTGGCAGCGCCTTTGCCGTCTTGTCTTGTTGCAGATAGATGGTGCACAGCCCTGCATAGCCATCCACCGCCTTGGGATCAAGACTCACGACTACCTGGAACTGCGCCTCGGCTGGCTGGGATTGATCCTGGTACAAATAGACTTGCCCCAACCCGCTTTGAGCCGCCACACCCACCGGGCTGAAACGCAGAGCCCGAATGTAAGATTGCGTCGCTTCCTTCCACCGTTCCTGTTCGCGGTATAGATCGGCCAGGATGAGATGGGCCTCGGCATTATAAGGCTCCAGTTCAATCGCCTGCCGTATCGTCTCCAGGGCACGACG
>JADYZS010000431.1 GCA_020853075.1 Anaerolineae bacterium
CCATCGCGCGTGATCTTGTGTGCAGGCGTCTCTTCCAGAACCACCGCGTCGTCCAGGCAGGGGGCGACGTTCGCCCAGATAGAGCGAAAGTCAATCTCGTAGTAATCGTAGATGTCGCGCTCCCAGGGAAAGCGGTAATCGTCCGACGCGGGCACCGCTCCGTCGTACGCGCCGTGTCCCCGCTTATCAATGTCGTCCCAGGTGGCGAACCCCTTCTCCACCAGCCAGCGGTCGTACCATTGGGGCCAGAAGTACTCGGCTACGGGAGGGCGATCAGGCGAACGGTGTTCCAAAGCCGCGCGCACCCGTTCTTTGGGCGTCATGCTATCTTGGCTGTTCATAGTGTCAGTCATAGCGTCCGTAGCGATGCACCAGGTCAAGGAGACGCCGATACTGGGTCAGGCTGGCGTCGTACATGACCGGGCCATCCAATGCGTAGATGTAGCCGCCGCCTGCTTTGGCGGCCGGTATCTTGGTGGCGATCTCCTGCTCCAGCGCGTGGGGGTCAGGGTCGCTCACCTTGCGCACGTCAATACCGCCCATGAAGGCGATGTCCCGCCCATACTGCTTCTTCAGAGCCACCAGGTCCATGCCGGCCTTGACCTCTAGCGGCTGCAAGCAGGCGTAGCCCGCCTCAATGAGTTTGGGGATGAACTGGCTCACCTGACCGCAACTGTGGAGGATGACCGGCATCTGGCGCGCCTTGAAGAAGTCGCACACGCACTTGTCATGGGGGAAGAAGAGTTCCCGGTACATGCGCGGCGAGAAGAGAGTCCCGGAGCGATAGCCCATGTCGTCACACACAAAGGCAGCGTCAAACTCAAAACCCGCGCCCATCATCTCCTCTGCCCCGGCCAGCCACAGGTCGGCGAAGGCCCTGAACATCTCCTGAATCCAGTCCGGCTCGGCAGCCATCGCCAGAAGCATCGTCTCGGCCCCGATCATCGGCAGCGTCGCATCCCAGGAGATCGCGCCGCCATAGGAGATAAACTGGCCGCGTGCCCGGCCTTCGTCATAGGCGCGCCGGGCAGCCTCCCAATTGACGCGGCTCTTGTCCCATTGGGTGCGCCATTTGTGCTCCTCCCAATCAGCGCGGGTCTTGATAGTGAAATCCACCCGGTCGGCCAGGAACCTGACGTCCTTCCAACTCTTGATCGTCGCGCCGTAACTGTCACGCACCAGGGTATGCTCGTCTGTCTCTTCCAGAGTCACGGTAGGGAATCTCAGGCTGGCGTCGGCCCGGATCTCCATCATCTCCCAGCCGAAGAACTCGGCGGGAGCCTGGGTCTTGGGCAGCCCCTCGTTGTACCAGCGTTCCAGCGCGTTGGTCAGCACCCCATCGGTCATGGGGATGCGGTCGGCCTTGCGATGCTGCAAGGCCAGCATGACGCGCTCACGTCCGGTCAGTTCAGCGGCCATAGATCACACTCTTTAGGATGGGTTGTATTAGTGTCCATCAAGCGGCTCCTGCCAGGCTTCAAAGACGGCCTCTACGTTCGCGCGCGGGGTGTCATTCCCCCACTCGCATTGCGCGATGACTCCGCCCTGCCCGTCGTCCAGCGCGCGCCGCACGCGGCGCACCGCCGCGCGCACCTCTGCGGGCGTGCCGAAGGCCAGCGCGTGCACGCGGTCTATCTCGCCCCAGAAGGTGATCTTCCCTTTGTAGCGCGCGGCCAGCCCTTCAATGTCCATGCAGAAGAGTTGCGAGTTGATGGCATCTATGCCGATCTCAACCAGGTCGGGATAAATGGACGAGATTTCCCCGTCCGAGTGGAAGAAGGCGAACTTCCCGGCCTTGTGGATGATGCGGCAATATTCGGCGTACATCGGCTTGAAGTATCGCCGCCACTGCCGCGGCGAAATCAGCAGCCGCTCCTGCGAACCCCAGTCATCCTTGAAGGTGATGGCGTCGGCAGCGGCAGGGGCCAACAAGTGCAACTCGCGCAGGTAGAACTGATGCACCATCTCCAGCAACCGGAACAGTTCCGGCGGCTCCGTGGCGAAATCCAGCATCAGGTTCTCAAAACCGCGCAGGAAGAGGATGCGCTGGAACGGCTGCACCGTGGAGCCGCACAGGATGAACTTGTCCGTTTTCTCATAAAACGCGTGGGACGGTGTGACGTCCAGCCCTTCCAGGATCTCGTTAGGCGGCGTGAGGGTAGCGAGGGCAGACCAATCTGCCAGGATGGGGTTCCTGACCTCACCGTGAACGCCCTCCTCCAAGACCTCAAAGACGCAGCCCCACTCGTCGGTATGTTGACCTATCTCGCCAACGATGTTTCTGGCCCGTTGGCTCTTGCCGAAGGCGATGGGCGCATAGACAAAATCAGAAGGGAAACGCGCCAACACCGCGTCCAATTCTGCCTTGTGGCGCTTGGGAATCGTGCCTAGCATCCAGAGGTCAAAGGGCACGCGATCCGGCTTTTGGAACGTTAGCGTGCGGCGTACCCGTTCGCGGCTATTCACTATCCTGTCCTCCAAGTCGTGCTCGCGCCAGGGCACGGGGTCACCAGTCGGCCACCGAGCCGTCGGCAAGCCAGAGGCGCGGCGTCTCCCAGGAGCCGTCGTCGTACTTGTCGGCCAGCGCATCGTCGTCCAATTCTATCCCCAACCCCGGCTTCGTCGGCAGGTCAATGTAGCCGTTGACGATCTGGAACGGCTCCTTCAGGTAGCCATCGCCCCGGGTGACGTGCTCTTGCACCAGGAAGTTGGGGATGCAGGCATCCAGTTGCAGGCAGGCGGCCAGCGCGATGGGCCCCAGAGGACAGTGCGGTGCGATGCCCGCATAGTAACATTCGGCCATGGCCGCGATCTTCTTGCAC
>JADYZS010000432.1 GCA_020853075.1 Anaerolineae bacterium
GATCAAACTCTCGCAGTAGGTCACTCACAGAAATACCTACCTTATCAGCGGCCCTCCCCCGCTACACGGGGGAGGGTGGCCCATCGGGCCGGGTGGGGGCCTACATGATACACTGAGTCTGAGGAGAATCCCCGTGGCTGTTAAAGCGACGACGCGGGTCCCGGCGGTCCCGCAAAAGCGACGTCTCTCAAAGATGAGAGTGCGCGAAGAGATCTCCGGCATGCTCTGGACCTCGCCGTGGTGGGCCGGGTTTTTGGCGTTTAGTCTCTACCCCACGATCATCGGGCTTTATTACTCCTTCACCAACTCCCGTTGGGTGGGAGGAGGGGCGTGGGTCGGTTTGCAGAACTATGTGGTCGCGATCACGCAAGACGCCCGCTTCTGGCCGGCCATTGGCAAGACCCTTTACTATGCCGGTGTCACCGTTCCTCTGACTCTGGCCGCGTCGCTCTTCGCGGCCTCTATCTTGAATCAAAAACTGAAGGGGGAAAACTTCTTCCGTACGATTTTCTACATCCCCTCCCTCATGCCGGAGATCGCCCTGGTCGTGATGTGGGGCTGGATTCTAAACCCTGATTTCGGGTTGCTAAACTATGTGATCAAAGACCTGACCGGTCTCAAGGGGCCTGGCTGGCTCCTGTCCGCCAAATGGGCCATGCCCGCCTTGTTTATGATGGTCGTGTGGGGCTCCTTTGGCGGCGTCGGGATGTTGATTTTCCTTTCTTCTTTGCAAAGCGTTCCCCAGGAACTCTACGAGGCATGCGATCTGGATGGGGGGAGCCCGCTGCAAAAATTCCTCAACATCACGGTCCCCTCCATCTCGCCCGCCATCTTCTTCAATCTCATCTTGGGCATCATCGGTGCTTTGAATAGCTTCCTGTTGATGTTCCTGGCCCCGGAGCCACCCGGAGGGCCCAACTTTGCCACCTACACCCTGGGCTTCCACATGTACCAACAGGGATTCGTGGAAGGCCGCATGGCCTATGCGAACGCCATGGCCTGGCTCCTGTTTCTGATCATTTTTGCGATCATCCTGGTCAACTGGAAGATTTCCGGCCGCTGGGTCTTTATGGCCTCTATGCAGGATGAGGGATGAGCATGGCTACTTCTACCGCTCCGACACAGACAACCATTTATCTCAGCCGGAGACGTCAATGGCGATTCATTTTTATCAAGCAGGCCTGGCGGGCGGCTACCTATAGCGTCGCCCTTCTCATCGCCGTATCGTCGCTATTTCCACTCCTCTGGACCCTCTCCACGTCGCTCAAGGAAGGCGGGCAACTCTTCTCTATTCCCCCGCAACTCATTCCCGATCCCATCTTTGTGCAGAACTACGTGGCCGTCTGGAAGGGATTTGGCGGCGTGTTCCCCTTCCAGTTGTGGCTCAGGAACTCCATCTTCCTCACCGTCGTGAACATCATCGGCGAGACCTTCTTCGCCGCGGTCGCCGGCTTCGGCTTCGCCCGCTTCCGTTTCCGCCTGCGCAACATCATGTTCATCATCATGCTGAGCAATGCCATCGTCCCCGGCTTCATCAAGATGCTGCCCCAGTACATGATGTTCAACAGTTGGCACTGGACGAACACCTACCTGCCGCTCATCATCCCCAACTGGTTTGGCGGGATGTTCCTCACCTTCCTTTTCCGCCAATACTTCGTCACCATCCCCCGCGACCTGGACCAGTCGGCCAAGATTGACGGGGCCACCAACATGGACATCTTTCTCCGTATCATCCTCCCCCTGTCCAGGCCGCTCCTGGCGACTGCGATGGTCATGGTCTATATGTACAATTGGAACAACTTCTTCGGGCCTTTCATCTATCTCCACCAGATGCCCAAATACACCCTCGCCGTGGGGATGCAATACATGAGAGGGACCGCATATTCGGGTGTGCAGAAGGAGCCTCTGATTGCCGCCTACGCGATCTTGATGGCCGTGCCGGTGATCATCGTCTTCTTCATATTTCAGCGCTACTTCGTGCAAGGGATACAGCTGTCGGCATCTAAGGAATAGAGTTGTGGATGGCAGACGCAGACATTATCTATTTGCACCCGGCTAAGCACGCCTCCGACTTTCGCGCCCACGCCGAAGCCAGGTCCGTCAGTACCTATATGCTGATGCCTGTGGGCATCCCCGGTATCCTCAATCTAGCCCGCCAGCAGGGCCTGCGCGTCGTCGGCCTGAACGTTCCCCTGGAAGCCGTTATCCGCCCGCAGTTTGACCTGAAGAGTTGGCTGGCAAGGCAGACCGGGGCCAGCCTCATCGCCATAGACCTCCACTGGTACGAGCACTCCTTCGGCGCTCTGGACGTGGCGCGCGTGTGCAAGGAAATACACCCTCAAGTGCCCGTCGTGTTAGGCGGGCTCACCGCCTCCCACTTCGCCAAGGAGATCCTGAGAGACTTCCCGGAAGTGGATTTCGTCATCCGCGGCGATGGTGAACTGCCTTTCCTGGAATTGGCCCTCGCTCTCCGCGACGGCAACAAGGCCAGGTTGGCCGCTGTGCCCAACCTCTCTTATCGCCAGGGCGAGCGCATCCTGGAGAACCCCCAAAGGTACTGCGCCACCACCGAGGATCTGAACCGGCTAGACTTTGTGGATATGGCCTGGCTGGAGCACACCAAAGAGTACGCCACGGTGGAGGTCACCACCACGGAACTGCTGACGCCGGCCGAGGCCTCCACGGTGCGCGGCCATTGGCTGACCATCGGGCGCGGCTGCTGCTTCAACTGCTCGTTCTGTGGCGGGGGGCAGCAAGCCCATGCCACGCTGGCGGGGCGCAACGGTATCGTTTCCCGTTCTCCGTCGCACGTGGTGGACGACATAGAGCGAATGCTCGCGCTGGGCATGAAGCAGGTCTCTTTCAACCTGGACCCGGCCATCATGGGGAGGCCCTACTGGACCGGCCTCTTTGGCGAGATGCGTCGCCGCAAAATCAGGATCGGTGTCTATAACGAGCAGTTCCAGTTGCCCAGCGACGAGTTCCTCAACACCCTCCTGGAAGTGGCGGAGCCCCGCTATTCCGAACTGGCGATCACGCCTCTCTCCGGTTCGGAAGAGGTGCGCGCCCTCAACGGCAAGAACTTCACCAACAAACGGCTCTTTGACGTATTGGCCCGGCTCAAGCCGCATCAGATGCCGGTTTATCTCTTTTTCTCCCTCAACGTGCCCGGCGAAAACAACGTGACGTTCAAGAAAACGCTGCGCCTGGCGAGGGATGCCTGCCAACTCTATCCCCCGCATTTGCTGCGGATGATCAACATGGTCCATACAGTGGACCCCTGTTCGCCGATAAGCCGCGACCCGGCAGGGCACAGGCTCAAGGTTGAATTCAAGACCTTCGCCGATTACTACACCTATTGCCGGGAAACGCCCGTGTTGCGCGAAGACGTACCGCTGGAAGCATGGCGCGGCTACGAGCCCTTGAACAAGGCGACGCGTTCGCTGGAACAGATGGCTCGACAGTGGGATGATTTCTGTGCAGAGCAAGCCGCGCGCTGCTATCCGGTTCCGCGCACCTGGTGAATGGAACCGCCATCGGATAAATC
>JADYZS010000433.1 GCA_020853075.1 Anaerolineae bacterium
ATGGGGATGTCCCAGGCGTCAAACTCAATAGGCTTGTCCTCAAAGTGCTGCAAGACGTTTCCCCGCCGGCCCGGCGCAATTGCTTCTCGCTGAGCCACCTTGTCGTAGAGAGACGTGAGTTGCCCCGCCTTGTTAAATTTGGCCCGGAAGAAGCGATTCTCAAAGACGTTGCCGGAAAGGCGTACCGCCTCACCCGCCTGAGCCGCGCTCGCGCCGGGACGCAGCCGGTAGGCCCGGTAGCCGCACGAGGGCACGCCCGCAGCGGTGAAGAGAATGGTGCGGCCTGCGGGCGCATCGGTCACGACCTGGTAGGGCACAGGCTGGCCCGCGGAGTCCAACAGCGTGAAGTCGCCGGTGAGGGGCACGGTTGTCTCCACGACATCGGTGCGCGAGCAACCCAGCGAGTTGAAGACGATCAGGGATGGTTCGGAGCCGGGCAGACCCACCTGCGCCGCGATGGCCTTCAGGGCATCGTTGAGCACCGCCTCGCCCGCCGCGCGCACCTGGGCATATTGGGCCTGGCTGTCCTTATAGACAGCCGGGATGGACGAGCCGGGGAGGATGTCGTGGAACTGGTTCAGGAGGATCATCTCCCAACCCTGGTTCAGCCTTTCCTGGGGATAGGCGTGGCCCCACAGGTGCGCGAGGGAGGCGAACAACTCCGCGTTGTGGTACAGGTATTCGCTCTGGCGGTTAGCGCGTTTGTTGGCGGCTTGCGTCGTGTAGGTGCCGCGATGGTACTCAAAGTACAATTCACCATGCCACACCGGGAGGCGGTCGGCGACGCGCGCTAGGCCGCTGAAGAAATCTGCCACGCGGCCAGGGCGCAGACGGGGGATGCCGGGGAGATCGGTCAATCGCCGGGAGCGCTCCACCATCTCTGGTTTGGAACCGCCGCCGCCATCCCCATGTCCAAAGGTGATGAGCAACTCCTCGTGGACGTCTTTCTGGCCGTAACGTTCCCACGCGCCAGTCAATTCGCCGGGGGTCAGCATGGCATCGTAGGAGGAGATGGGCGTTCCGACCTTGGGTCGCCAGTAGAGGGCCGGGATGGTGAGGAGGTGGCTGACAACCTCGGTGCCATCTATGCCGCTCCACCGGAAACTGTTGTAGGGCATGCGGTTGTATTCGTTCCAGGTAAGTTTCGCCGTGCCGAAATAGGGACAGCCGCTGCGCGCCATGATCTGCGGTAAGGATGCCGGATAGCCGAAGACGTCGGGGAGCCAGAGAACGCGCGTGCCACTTGTGCCGAAAGCCCGGCGGAAGTAGCGCGTGCCGAAGAGGAATTGGCGCACCAGCGATTCCCCACCGCTCAGGTTGCAGTCCATCTCTACCCACGTGCAGCCCAAGGGTTCCCAACGACCTTCGGCCACCCGCTGCCGGATGCCCTGGAAGATCTCAGGATAGTCCTCCTGCACGAACTGGTAGAGTTGCGGCTGGCTCTGGATGTAGCAGTATTCGGGGTAGCGCTCCATCAGGCGGAGAGAGGTGCTGAAGGTGCGGGCGCACTTCTCCCGCACCTGGGCCAGCGTCCATAGCCAGGCCACGTCAATGTGCGAATGGCCGGTAGCGATGACGATGGGCGTAGGGCCCGCCGTCATCGCCTCGTACAGGTTCTCGCGCAGATAACGGTCCGCCTCTATCAATGATGCACGGAAGGCGTCGCCCAGGGGGCCGCGCCACTCCACCCGCAGCATCGCCTCGTCTATGCTTTTGAGCATCCGCTCGCGGCGATAGTCGTGCTCCGGCAGGAGAAGGGCCGAGTCCAGAGCCACCTGGGCATCGTAGTAGAGGTCAACGGCATTTTGGTCAAGGGCAATAACCTCGGCCACGAGGAGGCCGGGAGAGTGGGGGCTTTGGATACCGGCTTCGGCGTCTATGCCGATCTCCCAAGAGTGGCCGGGGGTGGCTGCGTCGGTCAGAACCGCCTCGTCGTGGAACATATCAAGGCCATAGACCGGGTGGCCGTCCACGTAGAGGAGGGCCTGAGGATCGTACGCTGGCGCATCGGGGTCGCCCGCCTGATAGTTCGCGAGGCGCAGGCGCAGCGCGACAGGCTTTCCGGCCCAGGCAGCAGGCGTTTCCACAACGGCCCGGAAGGCGGCCCGGCGTCCGGGGCCGTCCCAGACCGTACCGACCTGGGCCGGCAGCCAGGCATCAGGCCGCGCTTTTGCCAGGCGCCCCGGCTGCCATTGCAGCGCTAGAGGCTGCCGTTCCCAGAAGCGCAATTGCCACAATTCGGCCAGACGGGCGTTAATCTTGTCTGTGGTGAAGCGCATGAGTGGGGCCTCCTGGGTTGGTTAGCCCTGATTTCAAGTTCAGAAGCCAAAAGCCAAGGCATCAATCATGTACTTGCCCTTTTCTCGTCCGACTTCATGATAGATCTCTAGCAACTCCTCATAAGCCGTTGGCCCGCCTACGATGCTCCAAAATTCGTGACCGATTACGACAGCCTGCGAAAACGGTGCGTAGTTCAAGGCGATTGACCACCGGTAATCCTCGCGCGACGGCCCATAAGGATTGTAGGCCATGGCAAAATAGGCTTGCACTTTGGGTCGGGGCTGTCCACGCAACAGATGGAATCGCAGGATGCGCTGGGTTATTTCCAGACATTGGCCTTTGTTTGGCACTGGCGATTTCAGTTCAAAGAAGAACTCGGTGCCGTCACGAGCAAGGATGTATAGGTCGGCCCGCGCGGTCCGTAATGCCAGCTCATCGTCTTTTTGAGCATCCAGGACCTCACCGATCATTTGCTCCAGGGTGGGTTTGTGTCCTTTGCTGTCCGCAGCATGTTCAAACACAACCGCCTGACGCTCAATCTCACTCATGGCAGCCAGACTGACCTTGCCTGCTACTTCATAACCGCGATGCGCCTCTGCATGATGCTCAAGAGCAATGCGGCGGGCACACTCCTCAAATGTCGTACCGAGGGTGGTGCTGAATCCACGCTCAAACTCACTAATGCGTAACAACTCGCTGGGGATGATGGCAGCGTGAAAAGGCTTTAATCGTGGTCTGGTTGATTTTTGGGCCAGATACGATGAGGGGGTTGTAAAAGCCGGTATGGACCGTCCTCTGTAATGGCTCACCAGGTTCTCAATGAAAACCTCAAGGTAGGCTTTGATTGCTGCGCGAGTGTTAGGACTAATGGCTGCCATCTGCATCTCCTCAACGTTTCCGCCAGATGAATATGGATTCATAGAACTCGCTTGAGCGTCTGCCAGTTCTACGGTTCACGTGGCGCTGCACAATTCCCTCTGTCTCCACGCCTATCAAGTTCGCTATCTCAGGGTAGAGATGTGCCCGGTCGTTAGCCACTACTACAAGTCTGCCCCCCCCCGCCATGCGTTCCATAACTCGGTTGAAGACCGTCGCGATATCTTGCTGGTATTGGCGCTGTGCCTTTTGGCTGGACCCATTCACCGCGGGGCCAATTTCCTTTTCTCGCTTATCATCAAGACCAAGCAGATGGTACGCATAAGCGTGTTGTTCATGATAGTCAATCAAACCGACATAGGGAGGGCTTGTGATGATCCCATCAATCGGCGGAAATATAACCTCGCGGCTATCTGCATGATAGATGGTCACCCACGCATTCGTGCGCCTGGCAGCAAACTCCTGCACTCTTCTGAGGGTATCCAGGCTATACCGCTCTATGAACTTGAAAGCCTCTGTTGTGGGGTAGCACTCGCGCGAATGCTTATAGCACCAGTAAGGTTCTGTCTGCGGACGCTTGGGGAAATCCAAATCAAAGTGTGTAGTTAAACGTGCTGAACGCGCCGAACGTGATAGGATAACTTTAAGCAGGTCCTGATATTCGTAACCCCCAGTCTCAATGAGGGCACGATAGGTCAGCAATTCATTGAGGGCCTGGGGCGCAAACCACGTATTGAGATATCTGTCGTCAGTCTCTGAGATGGGCCGGAAAGATTGCTCGTCAGGCCACAATAGGAGCTGATGCACGTTTGTATGCGTACGGATTCTGGTCCTCTCCAGGATATCCAATACTTCCCGGCGAAGTTTAGCATGATCGTAATGAACGGTTTTAGCCCGACAGAGAAGCGCGTTGAAGGCGGAAACATCACAGCCAGTAGAGTTTATGCCCTGTTCATTGGCCTGAACGAGAGCCGTACCTGAGCCACAGAATGGGTCTAGCATCGTTTGGCCGGGCAAGAAGTATTTGCGCAGAAACACTTCTACCAGTTGAGGGATGAATTTGCCCAGGTAGGGATGAAGCCGGTGTACGTGCTTCGTTCTCTCTTTTTCGGGCAGGTCTCTCTCTCGCCAGTTTAGACTCAGATCCTCTAATGGCGTTTCAGGCGTGACCTCGCTGGACACAGTGGGTTGACTTGCGTCGGTATATACTATTACGCGCTTTTCCTCATTAGTTAGCATGGCTCCTCAGGCGAAACACAAGGATTGCGATCAGTGGATTGCAGCACCAGACTTGCTATCTGGGGTACTGCCCCAGATTACTGGACAGGATTATACACCGCGCCTCGCCCCTAGACAAGCATTTGAAACCAAACCAGAGCACAAAAAACTGCCTGCTCTATGGAGAGCAGGCAGCACAAGGCAGCAGGAATCAGAATATCAAAGCAGACGGACGTGGGACGCGGCCAGCAGCGCAAGGGTGCCGCTGACCAGGATGAGGAGGTCGGCCAAGACCATCAACAGGCGGTCACGCCAGTCGCCAGCGTGGATGACGGCGAGGGCCATGACCTGCAATGGATAGAGGATAAAGGAGATAACCGAACCCGCCAGAATCGCGATCACAATCGCCACGATGATGAGAGACACGCAGGCGGCGAGGAAGAGAATGAGAGTCCACTCCTCTGCCCAATGGATGCGAGACCACGGCCACACGCTGGTGAGGAATATGTTGAGCGCAACGAGAAGCCCACCCGTTCCCCCTACGATCCAGGAAACAGGGTTCCAGGTGACCGACAGGTCACGCCTCACGTCGCCCTTGCCAACGCGGCGGCTATCGTGCAACGCCTGATAGACCCAAAGCCAACAACTCAACGTCGCCAACGCTGCGCCCACAGCGATGGCTAACATGATGTCAAATCCAGCGAGTCTCAGGTCACCTAATCGGAAGTACATGGCACTACCCCTCACCTACATACTAACCGGGTTCTGCGGAAACGTAAAGGGGAAAAGAGTACTATTGGGAGAGAAAACCAGGCGCCCGTATCGCCAAGATGAAAAAAACGTCATCTTCAGGGGGACTTCTTTCATACAATTTTCATCTTGACGCGCGAGAATAGGAGGGGCAAGTTGGGGCTACCCCACTCCAACTTCCCAGGAGGATCCTATGAGCGCGTCTCCTATTACGCCGTCCACCGGACGGTCTCCACGAAACCTTGCAGACTTATCCCCCGGATGGTATAATGCTGGCAAAACTGGGGCCGGGCGTGACCCGGTCGCCCGGCCCTCTTTATGGGAGGAGTCTATTCCACCCATGCGGGTCCTGGTTGTGGACGACGACCCCCCTAGCGTCAAGATGACGTCCTTCCTCTTGCAGGAAGAGGGATATACGGTCTTGACGGCAACCAACGGCCAGGAGGCATTGCGCAA
>JADYZS010000434.1 GCA_020853075.1 Anaerolineae bacterium
TATGACTAAGCACATCCGTGTCGTTGATACGACGCTGCGCGACGGCATGCACTCTGTAGGGCATCAATTCACTCCTGAGCAGATGGCCGGTATTGCTTCAGGCCTGGACGCCGCTGGCATCTATGCCATTGAGGTATCGCACGGTGATGGGTTGGGGGGCTCATCCATCCAATACGGCCGGGCAGCGGCTTCAGACGCGGAGTACCTGCAAGCCGTAGCGCTGGTTCTCAGGCGGAGCAGGCTGGCCGTACTTCTCTTGCCGGGCATCGGGGTCAAAGAAGACATAGACAAGGCTGCGGCCCTTGGGGCTACGGTGGCACGCGTGGCGACCCACGTGACCGAGGCCGATATCGCGGAACAGCACATCGGCCTGGCAAAGAAGCGCGGCATGGAAGTCATAGGCTTCCTGATGATGGCTCACATGGCGCCCGCCGACGTCATGGTGCAGAATGCCAGGCTGATGGAGGCCTACGGTGCGGATTATGTCTATGTAGTAGATTCAGCCGGGTATCTGTTGCCACCGGATGTGACAGAGCGGGTGGTGGCGTTGAAGCAGTCGCTCAACTGTAAAGTAGGCTTTCACGCTCATAACAACCTGGGGCTGGCGATTGGCAACTGTCTGGCAGCCGTTGAGGCGGGGGCTGATATCTTAGACGGATCGCTGCGCGCCATGGGGGCCGGTGGTGGCAACGCCCCTACCGAGACCCTGATCGCCGTCCTGAGCAGGTTGGGTATTGACACAGGAGTTGACCTTTACAGCATCATGGATGCAGCCAAACGGATTGATCCGTTCAAGCAGATGCAGAAACAAGGTCCCGATGCAACCTTGATGCTGGGATATGCTGGCGTCTATTCCAGTTTCCTGCTACATACGGCGCGGGCGGCGGAGCGGTTCAACGTAGATCCCCGAGACATCCTGGTAGAATTGGGGCGCAGGCGGATTGTCGGTGGGCAGGAGGATATGATTATAGACATCGCCTACGAGTTGTCTCAGGGGAGAAACCTCGCATAGAACCCAAGATGAACTGAATCCCTGGAGGGATCACAGATGGCAGACAGAGTTGATAGTCTGTTTGACCTCACTGGCCGAGTGGCTGTGGTTACGGGAGCCGGTGCTAACGGCGGGCTAGGTCATGCGATGGCTGTAGGCTTGGCCCGCTATGGTGCTGACATCGTTGTGAGTGATATAGACGAACCCGGCGCGAATAAGACCACTGAGGAGGTTCGGGCCCTGGGACGCCTGAGTATCGCGGTACGGTGTGACATATCCAAGCCAGACGAGGTCACAAAGCTGTTCGCAGAGCTTGACAGGGCTTTCGGACACATTGAGGTTCTAATCAACAACCCGTTCGCTTCCAGCCGCTCCCGTCCCGAGGATCTGTCGTTGGAGGATTGGCAGCGGGTACTCGGAGTGAACCTGACCGGGTTTTTCCTCTGCGCCCAGGAGGCTGGGCGACGGATGATACGCCAGAGAACAGGCGGTAGCATCATAAACATTGGTTCAATAGCTGGCTGCCTAGCCCTGGGACGCGGCAACTTCGTTTATAGCATTACAAAGGGAGCCATCCACCAAATGACCCGTGAGCTGGCAGTGGAGTGGGCAGAGCATAGGATTCGGGTCAATGCCCTCGTACCTTGCCAGATGCGCACCCCTGCTGTCCGGAAATGGCTCGGTGATTCGCCGCCCGCCGACAGCCCCCTGGTCAACCGACTGCTGGCTGGCATACCGATGAGCCGCTTCGGCGAACCGGAAGACGTGGTAGGGCCGGCTGTGTTCCTGGCTTCTGATGCTTCCGCTTTCGTGACTGGCATCCTGTTGCCTGTGGACGGTGGCAACCTGGCACTCAACGCTGGCGGTAGCACCAGGTGGCCCACAGGCTAAATGGATGGTATTAAGGAGAGGATATGACGACATCCGTTCTGGAGGCCGCAGTGGTAGAGAGCAGCCGCGAACGGTTGCAGGACGTTCTTATCATTGATGCCGACGTGCACGTACACGAATCGCCCACCGAAATGGCAGCCTACGCCGAAATGCCGTGGCGGCTGGCCCTGGAGACGGCAGGCACCCTCCCAGAACGCTACCTGGATCTGCCCGGCTTCTCGCCCGGTGCTGCTGAACTTGGCCCCAAGTTCCCCGGCGGGCAAGGCCCTGCTCGGATGGTGAAGACTGCCTCACAGATGCGGGAGGAACTGCACAAACTCTCTATTAATGTCGCCGTGCTCTTCCCTGACCACCTGCTGAAGTTGGCGGTCATCACGCAGAAGGAATACGCTGCTGCCGTCGCCCGCGCCTACAACGCCTGGTTGATTGACCGCTGGCTGACCCGCGCGCCGGGGTTGCTGGGCTGTCTCATCGCCGCGCCGCAAGACCCGGAGAATGCGGCGCAAGAAATCGCGAAATATGCCAAAGAGCCGGGGGTCGTCGGCGTCTATCTGCCGACGGCAGGCGTTGACCCGCTGTGGGGTGACCGCAAGTACGACTCCATCTATCAGGCCGCGCAGGATGCCGATTTGCCCGTCATGCTCCATGCCGTCCAATTAGTGCATCCCGTCTTCCCTTTCCAGGTGCAAGGCTTTGATACCGAACTGGCCCGCCACGCGCTCGCTCACACCTTCTCCATGATGGCGAATCTGGTCAGCATGGTGACGACGGGGGTTATGGTGCGCTTTCCCCACCTGCGGATTTGCTTCACCGAGGCGGGCATCTCGTGGGTTCCCTTTATCATCAACCGGCTGGATAAAGAATATCTGGAACGACGGCGGGAAGTCCCCTTCCTGGTGAATCGTCCCAGCCATTACATCCGCAAGTTCTATTTCGGCACGCAGCCGGTGGAGGAGCCGGAGAGTCCGATGGATCTGGTCACGCTGACGAAACTCTACGGTGGCGAGGACACCACAGTCTTTGCCTCCGACTGGCCCCACCACGACTTTGACCACCCCATCAAGGTCTATCAGTTACCTTTCTCACCCGAAGTGCGGCGCAAGATTCTGGCGGAGAACGCGATGCGCCTGTTCAAGATAGACGCGCAAGGTTACCGCACCAATACCTAAACAGATTCCAGTAGGAGAGCGGAACAATGGCACAGCAGCGGGAAGCAATCGCGGTGGCTCCCCTGGCCGACTTCCCCGACGGGTCGCATAAAGTGGTGAAGATCAACGGGCGGGAGGTTGGCATCTTCAACGTGGGCGGCACGTTCCACGCGCTGCCTAATCTCTGCCCGCACCAGTTGGGACCGCTATGTTTGGGCCGCGTATCGGGCACGTTGGACCGGCGGCCGGAAACGGGTTGGCAACTGCAATGGATACATGACGGTGAGATCGTCACCTGCCCCTGGCACGGCATGGAGTACCACATTTCCACAGGGCAATGCCTGGCCTATCCTGAAGTGAGGTTGCGGACGTATGAAGTGTGGGTTGAAGATGGCATGGTGATGCTGCGGAAATAAGCAAGAACAAGTGAGCACGCATAGGTGAGACGGAAGCTACGACGTTCGCTTGTATTAGGAAGGAAAGACGAACTCGTCGTCATTGAGACTGACGTGGCTTACCTCGTCGCTTTTGGCGGTGACCCCGACGATTGGGTCGCCGCCTTCGCTAAACAGGGTGATTTCCCTGCACGCGAATGGGCCGAGCGGATGGCGGCTTTGTACAACCTGCGGGAGTTCCCCAACCGCTATCTCCGGCGTGAGATCAAACGACGACGTAGAAAGCCCCGTGACGCGTAGTCGCGATCGGAGCCCAGGTATGACAGGTGAGTCCCACTCATTAGAAGGTAAAGTAGCAGTTGTAACGGGTGCTGCCCGTGGCATTGGCCTGGAGATCGCCGCGCGGTTGGCCGAAGCGGGAGTACGCACCGCTCTGGTTGACGTCATCTCTGCTGCCGCGCAGGAGGCTGCAACCCAGTTGCTAAGGGAAAGATACGCCGTGCTCGCGCTCACTGCCGACGTCAGCAGCAGAACTCAGGTGCAGGCCATGGTCAAGACTGTGATGGACGCCTGGGGCCGGGTGGATATCCTGGTGAACAACGCCGGTATTTGCCCGTTGACGCCCCTGGACGAGATCACCGAAGAGGAATGGAACCGCGTTCTGGCCGTGAATTTGCACGGGCCATTCCTGTGTAGCCAGGCCGTGGCACCGATCATGCGCCAACAGCGTGCTGGGAAGATCATCAATATCGCGTCTAGTGCCGGGCAGATGGGCGGAGTCGCCGTGGGACCTCACTACTCGGCATCCAAGGCGGGCATCCTGGGCTTGACTAAAAGCCTGGCCCGTATCCTGGCCCCCGATATACAGGTCAACACCGTCGCACCGGGCCCGACAGAATCAGAAATGTCGCGTGCCTTTTCTGCCGAAACGACGGCGAACCTCCTCAGGCAGATTCCCCTGCGACGGCTGGGCAACCCTCCCGATGTCGCGGCCGCCGTTCTCTTTCTGGCGTCCGCTGCCGCAGACTATATCACCGGGCAGACGCTCAGTGTGAATGGCGGACTTGTCATGCCATAACGTCCTTGGCGTCGCCCTCATGCCCCCATTGCCTCCTAGGGCCCTGTCAAAGTCCGCCATCGGATAAAATCCGACGGCTAAACATTTGTTGGAAGCCCGCTTTGCGGGCTTCCTAGCCTAGTTGCCGTCGGTTTCAACCGACGGTGAACGCCTCAGAGGGAGGAGATTGGCACTTCTGCGCTCCACTTCATGACTTTGACAGGGCCTTAATTGCCTCCATATCCCTCTTGACACGACACTCAGGATGTGCTATGATAGTAACTGATACGTATTAGCAACCCCTAAGTAGGGTGCACGCATGGCTGGAAAAGGGCCCACCTCCCGTGATGTTGCCAAGCGAGCCGGCGTCTCTCAGGCGACCGTTTCTTTTGTCCTGAACAACATCGCAGATGCGCGCATATCCGAGGCGACGAAAGAAAAGGTCTGGCAAGCGGTACGCGAACTAGATTACCATCCCAACGCCGCAGCTCAAAGCCTCCGTCGCCGCGCCGCGGGAGTGATCGGCTTCGTTATACCTGACAGCAGGAATCCGCACTTCTGGCAGATTGCCCAGGGAGCGGAGAAAAGAGCCGCCGAAGCGGGATATAACGTCCTCCTCACCAGCACCGATTTAGAGTTCGCACGCGAACGGCTAGCCCTGGAATCCCTCAAGCGGCAGCGGGTGGACGCTCTGATCCTCCAAATCAATTTTCCCGGTAAGTTGCTGCCAGAAGTTGAGGGTCTGCGTGCTCGCGGGCATCCTATTATACGCATTGGGCGCTTCTCGCCTGAGCTAGACGGCGTCGTTCCCGACTACGGGGCGGGCTGCACTCGGCTGATGGCGCATCTCGTTAGCCTCGGTCATCACAGGATCGGCTTTGTCTTTGGCACAACGTCACGTGGCTCTGTTCAGACGGAGGTTGAGCTAGGCCGTGGCCGTCTGGAAGCCTATCAGCGGGCGATTGCCGAATACTCCCTAGACGGCGATACAGAACTCCTACAACATTGCGGGCCACTTCCCGAAGAAGCCTACGAGGCTACCAGGCGTCTTCTGGCACTTCAGCCCCTGCCCACGGCCATCATCTCTATCAACGATTTCCTGGCGATTGCCGTCTGCAAGGCGGTAGCCGATACCGGGTTACGCATCCCTCACGATATCTCAGTCGCCGGCTTTGATGACATTCCCATGGCGCGATACCTTTCTCCGGCGCTGACAACCGTGCGCGCGGAGGCGGAGAGGCTGGGCGGGATGGCCGTGGAGATGGTGCTGGCCCGACTCAAGGATGCCAGTCTGCCACCCCAGCACGTCGTTCTTCCGACCTCGTTGGTGGTTCGTACATCCACGGGAGTTGCCTCTGTGGGCACGAGTATGGAAGCAAACCTTGCAGGCAGCCGCCTGTCGTGAATTAGTAACTATCTCAAAAGACAGTTGGTTGTCATCGGGTCAGCGGATAGATAGCGGATTAGCGGATAACGGCTATCTGTAGGAGAGCCATCCGCTAATCCGCTACGCCGGAGGCATCCGCTGACTCCAGCCACCCATCTCGTCTGGGTTTTGAGATAGTCTTTTAGTAGTCTGATCGTGCCGTTGCACGCGGCAAACACGGCGTCGCGTCATTCAGAATGGAACTCGGTGGCTCTGGGCAATCTGTATCCTGCCGGGCCACCAGCGTGCTCTTGACGAGTTGCAGGCAAGCGCCTGGTCACAATACCCGCTCATAACTCCCATCAATCCCATATCCCCTCACCGACCCTGTGACCGCTCGTCGGGAGCCTGGTCCGATGCCATCCGCTTCGTATGAAGAGCAAGTTCCGGTTCAGCATAGAATCCGGTGATATTTGCTCACTGTCACAGCCGCGAAGCGATGGTTGCGTTTCGTGAACGAGAAAGGGGGTGAGAAGTCTTCAGGTTTGTCGTCTTTATCGGTAGCGGCTTCAGGCCGACAGTCAGCAATTCAGATAAGGAGGATAAGCGATGTCAGGCGCGAATAGCAAGATCACACGACGCCGGTTTCTGAGCGGGGCTGGTGCCGCCCTTGGAGCGACCGTTCTGGCGGCGTGCGCCACGCCAACACCCCAGGTCATCAAGGAGACGGTGATCGTAGAGAAGCCTGTTGAGAAGGTCGTCAAGGAGACCGTTGTCGTTAAAGAGACGGTCCCGGTGGAGAAGCTGGTAACCAAAGAGGTAGAGAAGGTCGTGACCAAAGAAGTTGAGAAGGTCGTGACCAAAGAAGTCGTGAAATCGGATGTGATGCAACTCCCCAACCCTAAACTGAAGGACTTCAAGGGCACGCTCACTTACTACACCTGGGAGAACCTTCAATCTACAAACAACAATGTTGTTCAACTCAATGCTCAGTTCATGAGGGAGTGGGCTGCTAAATACCCTGGTCTCACCCTGAAATTTGAACCGATCCCCGGTAACCAAGAACAGTACCCGTGGACGGTGACACAATTCCAGGCTGGGAGCCCCCCCCCTGATTTCCAGACGATGTTTCCCGTTGGCGACGTTTCGCCGGCCAAGCACCCCGATTGGTGGTATGAATGGACGGCCGACCTGCAGCAGAAGAACCCCTACAGCCCCAACCTTCGCTGGTTCGACGATTTCCCCTTTGATGGTGCAGCCTTGCGGCAAAATACTGCTGAACTTGGCGACCATATCTGGGCCATCGGCGAGAATGTCTTGGGCACGAAGGCTCTCAATGCCTGGTTTTACAACAAGACCATGTTCCAGAAGGCGGGCATCACCACGGACCCAGCAACCTGGACCTGGAAAGATTTTATCGCCGCCATGGATAAACTAAAGGCTGCCGGCTTCATCCCCTACTATGCCCAGACTACCGGCGATATGAATTACCTGACCATGTGGGAGGTGAACCAGGTTGCTCAGGAGGTTCTGTATCCCTTCTATGAAAAACTGGACGGGATCATTCCGCCGGAGGTCGGCGCAGGCCCAGCAGGTGCAAAGGAAGGCTATGCCGGAGCCGCCGAATGGGCTTACGCCTTCAAGAAGGGGATTATTAAATTTAACGATCCCCAACTCCTCCAGTGTCTGACAGACTTCTTCCGCCTGCGGAAACAATGGTATTCCTATACCCAGCCGGGCTTCCTGGCTGCGTCGCCCAAAGGTGAGGATATGTTCCGCGACGGCAAGGCCGCCATGCGCCAATCAGGTGTCTGGGATGCTGACGCCCTGGCAAAAGCCGCGAAAGATGGCGGCTGGGAGATCGGTTCTTGGGGTAACTTGCCCAAGATCACCGATGATGTCACCTCTAACAACCGGAAGAGCACCGGCCCTGGAGCTCCGCCCTTCTACCGTATTGGTGGTGGCTCGGCAGTAGGCATCGGTGCCTCCACCATGGTACCCATGGTGACCGTGCAGAAGAACCCCGAGAAGTTCGCGATGATCAAGGACTTCTTGCAGTGGCTCACCGCCCCAGAACAACAAGCCAGATACTGCAAGACGATGGGCCCGCCGAGTTGCTCCAGGCCCAATGCGCCGGCTTCCGAGATCTTCGCTGACAATCCCCAACTGGGCGCCGTGTACCGCGGTTTCTATGAGCCAGCATACTACTGGCCGGGCTCTCCGTATGGTGCAAAAGCGAAGGCCGGTGACAACTGGAACGGCACATGGATCGGCCCCATCTCCCTAGGTGGTGCCATAGATGATGGGGAGTGGCGCATTGAGGCACAGGTCTATGGTGGAACCCTAGCCCCGGACGCCGCTGCGAAGCAATACCTAAGCCTCGTAGAACGCGAACTGGACCAGGCCATCAAGGCAAATCCCACCTGGAACGCCAGCAAGTGGTAGGTAGGAGAGAGCCGTAGGATAAGCCAGTGCTCCTCCCGGCTTCCTCGTAACGAGGAAGCCGGGAGACCACTCCAAAGGAGTGTTTTGGTATGGAAGCAACCGTCAGGTCAACGGTGAGCCAGGTGACACCGAAGCCTCACCGGCGTTCTCTCTTGAAAAGCATGTGGCAGGCCCGTTTTCATTACGCGCTCGTTGTGCCTTCGCTCCTATTTGTCCTGATCTTTAGTTACTTTCCGGTAATTCTCGGCATGGTTCGCTCTTTATATTTTTGGGATGGGTTCGTGACCGAGTTCATAGGGCTAGATAACTTCCGCCGTATCGCTACAGACCCTGGATTACCTATGTCCATCCAAAACCTGGGTAAACTTTCTATCTTTAACCTGTTGATTACGGTTACTGTCCCTCTACTGGTAGCAGTCATGATCTACCGGCTGCCGCACCAGCGCAGCCAGTATTGGTTTCGTGTTCTCTTTGTCGCTCCCATTGTCGTACCTAGCGTTGTTCATGCTCTTCTCTGGCGTTCCTTCTATGCGGATCAGGGGCTCATCAACCGCCTTCTTGACCTCCTTGGGATGCACGAGTGGACGCGCGTCTGGCTCGGAGACCCCAAGACGGCTCTCTATGCTGTCATGTTCTCCGGTTTTCCCTGGGTAGGTGGAGTGACCATGCTCATCTACCTGGCCGGGCTGATCGGCATTTCCAGTGAAGTCATTGATGCCGCCAGGGTAGATGGAGTCGGCACGATCAGCCGCTTTACACGCATTGAGTTGCCTCTGGTGATGGGCCAGGTAAAACTGATGGTCA
>JADYZS010000435.1 GCA_020853075.1 Anaerolineae bacterium
AGACGATATGATCATCGTTGATGCGCATACCCACGTTGGATCAGACCCATACACCAGGGGATTCTCCGGCGACGAGGGCCCGGACGCGGCAGATCGCTACGTCCAGATCATGCGGGCCAACGGCGTGGACAAGGGCTTCACCTTCACCACCGATGGGCTGGTGCAAGACCCGCAGGAAGGGACCGACCACCTGGCGCGCGCCCGCGACCGTTACCCTGACGTGATCATTCCCTGGGGCACGGTGGATCCCTACTGGCCGGAGGAGAAATTACGCCAGGAAATACGCCGCTGCATCAAGGAGTTGGGGTTCTCCGGCCTCAAATTCCATCCCTGGCTGCAAGGTTTCTCCCTGATGGTCAGCGGCATGAAGGTCGTGGCCGAGGAGAGTATAGACCTGAACGTGCCGGTCACCTTCCACGACGGCACGCCCCTTTATTGTACCGCCTTGCAGGTCGTCTATTTCGCCCGCGCCTACCCCAAGTTGCGGGTTCTCTCTGCCCACGCGGGGCTGCGAGAGGGCTGGCGCGACATCATCGCCCCGGCCAAGGAACTCAACAACTATTGGATTTGTCTCTCCGGCCCTACCCAGCAGGGCATCCAGGCCCTCTACGACGAACTGGGAGCGGATAGGCTCATGTTCGGTTCCGACGGCGGCTCCGGCCATCCGGCGGTCGTCGCCAACTACCTGCGGCGCATCCGCGCCCTGCGCGCCCCGGCGACAGACATTGAGAAGATCCTGGGCCTGAACGCATTGGCCTTCCTGGATCCCCAACAACCTCTGTGAAAGCGATACAACGATGACCAACGAACGAGACGTCCGACGTGCCCTGGACGCGGTGGACGACCTGCGGGGCGAGATCATCCGCCTGTCGCAGACGCTCGTCCGCTTTGATAGCGTGAACCAGCCCCCCTGGGGCAACGAGGGCCCCTGTCAGGCTTTCGTGGCGGCGCAGTTGGGGGAATTGGGCTTGCAAGTGGACACCTTCACGCCGGACGAGGTGCCGGGCCTCCAGGATGACCCGGCCTACCTGCCGGGCCGCGATTATACCAACCGCCCCAACGTCGTCGGGGTTCTGGCGGGGGGCGGCGGCGGGCGCAGCCTGCATCTGGCAGCCCACGCCGATGTCGTGCCCATCGGCGAGCGGAGCGACTGGACGGTGGAGCCGTTCGGCGGCGAAATCATAGACGGCAAGATTTACGGTCGTGGCGCGATAGACGACAAGGACGGCCTGAGCGGCATCCTGGGCGCGCTCCACGCCCTCCGCCGCGCCGGTATCCGGCTGCGGGGCGACCTGATCGCCAGCAGCAGCGTGGACGAGGAATTTGCCGGCAGCAACGGCCTCCTGGCAGTGGTGCGCAAAGGCTACCTGGGCGCTGCCGCCATCAACTGTGACGGCTTGCAATTCCTTCTTTGGACGGCCAACACGGGCGGCGGCCCCTTCCGGATATTGATCCAGAGCCGGGCAGACGCGCCCCAGCCGACCGCATCCATGCGCCGCGTCCAGGCCGCGTGCCGAAACGCGCTGTCGGATCTTAGCCGCGAGTGGCAAGCGCGCTATTGGCCGCACCCCCTCTACCCGCCGGGTACGCCGTGGATCATGCGGAAGGAACCGATTGAAGTCAGGAACTGGGAGGAAGGGCTGGCGAACTGGAACTGGCAGAGCCACGGCCCGGCCTGCGGCGTCGGCGGCTACGTCACAACCCTGCCGGGGCAGGACCGCAACCGGGCGAAAGCCGAGGTCGTGGCCGCGGTGGAGCGGGCGTATGAGTCGTGCCACGCGCCGGATATCCACCCGCCGCGGGTGGAGTGGGTCTATCGTTTCATGGACGCCTGCGAGGTGCTGGCAGACGAGCCGGTCATCGCGACGGTGAGGGAGGCGTATCACCGCGTCACCGGCCAGGCGACCCGCCTGGAAGGAGGCCCCCGTTCCGACCTCAACGTGCTGGCTTTGCACGGCCAGGTGCCGACGGTATCCTTCGGTGTCGGGGCCGCGCTGTCAGGCCGCTACGCCGCGCACGGCCCGGACGAGCGTATTGACATAAACAGCGAGCTGATTCCCTACGTCAAGACGCTGGTGCTGGCGATCATGGCGTGGTGCGGGTGAGGGTCCGCCAGCGGATAAAATCCGACGGCTGCGCGTTCGTACAAGTAGGGGCGAGGCATGCCTCGCCCCTACAATGCGGGCTTTTAGCAAGTTGCCGACGGTTTCCAACCGATGCCCGATTGTGGTAAGATATAGGCGAGGAGTCAGACTATGGAAATCGCCAAAGTCTTGAAAGGCAAGCGCGAGGAGATATTGAGCATCGCGGCCGGTTATGGGGCGCGCAATATCAGAATCTTCGGCTCTCTGGCTCGCGGTGAGGCAAGGCCGGATAGCGATCTTGATATTCTGGTGGAAATGGAGCCTGGCCGCAGCCTCCTTGACATCATCGCCATCAAACAAGACCTGGAGGATCTGCTCGGCTGTAAGGTGGATGTCGTCACGGAGGCAGCCGTTAGCCCCTATCTACGAGAGCGAGTGCTGAGGGAAGCGGTCGGCTTGTGAAAGAGGATGAGGTTTACCTCAGGCATATTCTGGATGCCATCGCCAAGATTGAGTCGTATGTCTCGGTCGGTCGTGAGACCTTCATGACCGCTTCTCATTGGCAGGATGCCACCATCCGGCAACTTGAGATCATCGGCGAAGCAGCCAAGAGGTTATCCAGGGAACTGCGTTTGCAACACAACAACGTGCCCTGGCGTCGCATTGCCGGGCTGCGTGATGTGCTGGTTCACGACTACATGGGTGTTGATCTTGCTGCCGTATGGGAGATCACTCAGCGGGACTTGCCAGTCCTGAGAAAGCACGTTAATGCCATCTTGCAGGATATAGAAAACAACTCTTAGCACGTTTGTGTAAGATATGGACGAGGAGCCAGGTTTATGGAAAACGATGAAGTCTTGAAAGGCAAGCCTGTGGTTCTACAAACCATCAGCTTTGCTGAAGAAGACGCGGTCAAAGAGCTCCATGCGAACTACCGCATACGGTCGGATGATCTTGATCCCGCAGAAATAACCAGGAGTCTGGGGATCCAGCCTTCACGCTCCTGGGTGAAATATGAGAAGTACCTCGGTAAGAGATTTGATCCTGAGACGGAGCAGGTAGTCCCTACCTGGGCGAAGCGACCTCCTTGGGGTATGTGGTCGGTTAATACGGAAGGCATTGTTCTATCCAAGAAGGTAGAGCAGCATCTCCTCTACTTGTTGGAGCTGTTGGAGCCGAAAGCGGACCGTATCAAGTACTACTTGGAGCACTGCGAGGCAATCAGCTGTTATGTCTGGTGGGAACCATTTGATGGACATGGCAGCTATGTGATATCAAGCGACATTCTCAAGAGGATGGCCGCTCTCTGTCACCATATGGAGTTCGGCGTGATCTACCGTGTTCCGGGAGACGATGAGGTCTAGTAACTATCTCAAAACGTAGTAGTTCGATTTGAGGTCAGCGGATAGGTAGCGGAATAGCGGATATTCGTCGCAACACGGGGACCATCCGCTAATCCGCTACGCCGCAGGCATCCGCTGACCTTTATCCGCTGTCCTCCCAGGGGTTTGAAATAGTCTCTTAGCGCAAGCCGACGAGCGTCGCAGGCCGCAGCCTCAGCCCATTCATCTCCGCGGCGCGCTGCATCTCGGCCACGAGGCCGTCCAGCACCTGGCGGCGAAATTCCGCCGGGCTTGCGTAATCAAAGATGTTGTGCGTCGTAGCGACCAGGGATGACTGGCGGCTCCCCGCTTCCAGTTGCCGCTTCACCGCCTTGCGCACCGTGTAGCCGTGGTTGCGGGCGTCCACCATCTCGATCCGCAGTTCCAACGGCGTCTTGCCGCCCCACATCACGCTCTCCCAATCCACTGTCACAGGGACCTCGTAGAATAGAAGGTCGCCCGCGAGGAGGCGGTTCGCCTTATGGGCATAGTGGGCATACAACGGTGCGCCCACCCAATTCGCCTTCGCTTCTACGAAATTGCGCAGGGGACACGAGACGCTCCCGGCCACAAAGCCAAGATGTACCAGCGTGGGGAAAGTCGCATCGTTGGCCGAGAAGTTGCCGGGGCGGAAGACGCGCGGCGCAAAGCCCATCGCTTGTGACCACTGATCTGTACCCTCCCGCAGCATCTTTTCCTGCTCCTCCGCGCTGAAGGCTCCCAGGTAATCCGGGTAGCCGTGATCCTGAGCATGGTAGTGCAGCCCTACCTCTATCCCGACTTGAGCCATTTCGCGGAGCATATCCGCATAGCGTTCGGCGGCTTTGGGCACAACGAAGAGGGTGGCCCCCAGGCCATGGCCCAGGAGCGTCTCACAATAGCCGCGGATAGCGCGCTCGCCGTATTCCCAGGTGACGGGGCCGCCCTGGTTGGCGCCGACCTCCTCGCAGTCCATGGTGAAGCAGGTGTAAAGCAGGTTGTTGTCCATGCTCTTTTAACTCCCTTATAAAGCAAGTGTAACATGCCCGTTTCCCTCTGTCAAGACAGCCTCTATCTTGACCAATAGAGGGATACAGTGCTATACTAGGCTTACGTTCATATAGAGTCTGTAATATCTCCCGGAGGGAGCCATGAAAGTCAAGGCACACATCCTGAAGAATCGTAAGTTTGATAACTGGGAGAGCGAGATTCTGGGCCGTTGGACCTGGCACGACCTGCGGGCCGACCCCGGCTATTACCACGATTGGGTTTCCTTTGACGGGGTAAAATGGCATCCGGCCCTCCAGCGGGTCTATTGTGGCCTGACGGTGCTGGATAACGACATCTTCCAGGTTTTCAATCCGGCCACCGGGCAATTCCGCTCCCTCGGCTTCCAGAAGTTCGGCGACCGCTTTGATGCCAAGTTCCACCGCAGCATGGAACTGGACACCGACGGCACATTCTACTGCGCCACCGCCTTGCTCCACGACCAGGACACCCAGCACCAGGCCGTCGGGGGCAAGTTGCTCCATTACGACCCCGTCAAAGAAACGTATCGCCTCCTGGCCGTGCCGGTGCCGCACCACTACATCCAGTCTATCACCCTGGATCGCCAGC
>JADYZS010000436.1 GCA_020853075.1 Anaerolineae bacterium
ATAAGACGTATCAAAGGCTGAACTGTGAAACGCGCTGAAGGTGGCGAAGAGGAGGCCGAGGACGATCAGGCTCCACAATTGCAGGGTCTGCGTCACGATCAGGATCATCAGGATCAGGCTGAGAAAACCGTTTGCCACGTCCATCGCGATCATGGTGCGTTTGCGGTCATGGCGGTCGGCCCACGCGCCGGCTATCGGCGCGCCGAAGACGACGGGGAGCGCGAAGGAGAGGTTGAACAACGAGAGGGCGACTGCCAACTCCGGTTTCTGTTCGGGGCGCGGGTACTGCACCTGCGTCAGCCAGATGTTGAGCGCGAAAAGAGTGAGCGCGCTGCCGAACACCGAGACAGACTGCGTAGCCCACACGATCAAAAAGGTGCGAAAACCGTTGGGGGGTGGTTGGTACGACAAAGGTGTGTGATTCCTTATCTCCGTGAGGCGTGGTCACAAGGAGGTATGGGCATCGGCGCGATGGCGGACACTCCTGACCCACAGGAGGGTCGGCGCCAGGCCAATGACCAGCAAACCGGCTGCCAGAACGAAGGGAGCCCGGAGGCCCAGAGCGGCGGCTACCGCTGCGCCGGTCAGGGGCCCGATGGCGTTGGCGCCTGACAGCGCGCTGGCATCCAACCCGAAGACGATGCCCTGGTGGCCCTCCGGCGCAGACCGCGCCAGGAGTGCGGTCAGCGTGGACAGGGTGCCACCGAGGGCGAAGCCGCTCAGGACTTGCCAGACCAACAGCGACCAGGTGTTGTGCATAAAGCCTTGCGGCAGGATACACAAGGCAGCGGCCAGCGCGCTGATAACCAGGAGCCGCCTGTGCCCTATCTGATCGCCCCATCTGCCGATCAAGGGAGAGCCGACGGCAGACCCCAGGGCAGAGGCGCCGGCAATGATCCCGGCGGTGGTAGCCACTGGCGCGCCGGGTGGCAAGAGGGTTTGTACGAACAGCGGCAACACAGGCCCCAGCGCGTTGCTACCTATGCGCAACAGGATGCGGGTCGCAAAGAGGGCCAGAAGGCCGCCGGAGGCCAGCACCGACTGCACAGCCTTGCCGTAGCCTCCTCTGCCATCCTGCACCACGTCCTTCGCTGGTTGGAAACCTTCGTGAACGAAGATCGCCACCAGAACCCCTGAGATGAAGAGAAGCCCCCCTGTGATCCAAAAGCTGGGGCGGTAGCCAAAGGCGTCGCCGGTCACGCCTCCTAATAGAGGGCCGAGGGATACCCCCAGAAAGACCGCGGTTTGCAGCGAACCCAGTGCCATGCCGGAACGCTCGCGCGGGACGGTGCTAGCTACCAACGTCGTCGTCGCCGACACCGTGCCGGTGAATATACCCTGCACGAAGCGGAGCACAAGCAATTGTTGGACGTTGGTCACGAACCCCATCATGGTCATGACTACCGCACCGGCGAACGATGCCCGCATCACCATCAACTTGCGACCGTAGCGGTCAGACAGAGCGCCCCACACTGGAGCCATCAGGGCCATGCTCACCGCCTGGGCCGAGGTCACGAGTCCAGCCCAGAGACCGGCCTCTTTGATGTCGGTCACGCCGAGTTGCTGAACGTAATATGGGATGAAAGGCATGACAAACGCGAAGCCCGTCACTGCAATGAACTGGGTGAACCAGACGGTGTAGAGGGTACGGCGCCATTGGGGCATGATGTCGTGGGGCTTTCTTCTTATCTGATGTTTGATTCTATTGCTTCCGCACACCCTTGTCAAGAAGTAAGACCTTGTGCTGAGGCACTCTATAACGTATAATGGCCCGCACAATAGAAGTGGCTGGGTATTTCACCTGGCCTCTTCCGATTCTGCCCAGGAAGGAGACAGAGCATGGCCGGTCTGACGAGTTTCTTCAAGGCTATCAAGTGGTTGTGGGATCATGGGGATCAATTTGTGCCCCTTCTGGAAACCCTGCCGCAGATATTACATGCGGCAGGCGAGGGCATGGAGTTGGCAGGGCAAGGGGCCATAAACGCCAGCCGTTTGCTGAAGGGCGGCGGCGGAGTTCCCGCCAATGCGCGCCAGGCCGTGGAGTCGGCAGCCGATGCGGTGGACTCCTGCTATGAGCAGGTCTTGCTGGTGAAGGGGTTTATCAAATCTGCTGGCGACGAAATTGACAAAGTGAAGGTCCCTACCGTGGAGCCCACCTTTGTCAATGTGCTCGGCAATCAGGTTGTCAGCGGCCTTACTTTCGGCTCGTCCAGCCTCTTTGGGCTCGTGGCCGATGCCTTGCAGGACGGCGCCACCAAACTGAATCTGGCGGCTCAACAATTGCAGACCCAGGCTACCCAATTGCACGATCTCTCGGATACGCTAAACGACGCCGGCACCGATCTGGGTACGCTGGGGACGCGGCTCAAACAGAGCGGCCAGACACTCCAGCAGGTGACAGGCGGGTGATGCTCTACTTCAGAATATAGTACGTTCCCCTCTTATCCCCGATCTTCAGGATCAGGCCCCGCTCCACCAGGTCGGCCAGGTCCAGGCGCAGCGTCTCCGCCGAGACGTCGGGACAGAGTTCCTGATAATCTCGGTTGGCGATGCGCCCCTGTTCCTGGATGAAGCGCATGGCGCGCATCTGCCGCTCGTTCATTCGCTGCTCCCATTCGGGAGCAGCACGCCGCTCGCGGGCGTTTTTTAAGGTCACGCTGAAAGAATAGGAGGTTGCCTTGAAGATAGGCGGCGGATGCCCCGCCCGCAGCATATCCTCAATCATGCGGTCCACGCCGAGCCCCAGCGACTCAATAAAGCCCCACTGGAAAAGGCCGTCCACCAGGCGGGGGTTGCGCGCGTAGTGCTCGTCCACCAGGTTCTCTACCGTCATGTACCCCGGCAGGCCGCCGGGGCTGATGATTTCCAGCCGGTCATCAAACATCCGCGCTTCAATGCGCCGCCCGCCCAGCCGGTAGTCGCGGTGCGCGACGGCGTTGACTAGTGCCTCGCGCACCGCCAAGGGCGGGTATTCGGTCTTCTCC
>JADYZS010000437.1 GCA_020853075.1 Anaerolineae bacterium
GGACCCGCCAGTGCAAACCCTGGCGCCGGTTACCATTGCTCTGATAATGCGGGCCTTTGCGGCCGGTGCCGTGGCCTTGAGCGGCGTGGAAGCCATCTCCAATGGCGTGCCTGCATTCAAGCCACCGGAATCAAAGAACGCAGCCACGACGCTCGTATGGATGGCGGCTATCCTGGGCAGTTTCTTTGTCGGCCTTTCCATCCTGGCGCACATATACGGCGTCGCACCTCTCAGCGAGGAGACGGTGCCTTCTCAGGTGGCGCGTGCTGTCTTCGGCACCTCCTGGTTCTATTATATCGTCCAGGCCTCCACGTCACTTATCCTGGTGCTGGGTGCCAACACCAGTTTCGCCGACTTCCCGCGCCTCGCCTCCATCCTGGCCCGAGACGGTTTCCTACCCCGTCAGTTTGCCTTCCGCGGCGACCGTCTGGCTTTTTCTGCGGGCATCGTCTTGTTGGGCGCCATCGCCACTGCGCTCGTGGTCTTCTTCCGCGGCGATGTCCACGCCCTGATCCCCCTCTATGCGTTGGGTGTGTTCCTGTCGTTCACCCTCTCCCAGTCGGGCATGGTCGTCCATTGGTGGCGGCGGCGCGAGCCGGGCTGGCATCAAAGCATTGCTGTCAACCTGATCGGCGCGATACTCAGCGGCATCGTGGTGATCGTCGTAGCAGTCGTCAAGTTCCCGCACGGCGCGTGGATGGTCGTTATTCTGATTCCGCTCCTAGCCTTGCTGTTTTCTTCCATTGAACGGCACTACAACCGTTTCACCCAGGCGGTGAGATTGGCGGCACGCGATCCCCTGGTCTCGGCCCCGGTGAGCCCCCTGGAGCAGCCAGTGATCGTGCCGGTTCCCGGCCTCACCAAGCCCGTCCTGCGCTCCCTGAACTACGCCCGTTCCATCTCCCGTCACGTGACCGCGGTGTACGTCACCGACGACCTGGCAGCCGGGCAACGCCTGAAAGAGGAATGGGAACGCCAGGCTCCCGACGTGCCGCTGGTCATCCTGGAATCGCCCTATCGCTCCTTCTTGGGTCCCCTCCTCGCCTATATAGACGCGATTGACCGGCAGAGGCTGGGCCATCCAGTTACCGTCATCATCTCGGAGATCGTGCCCGATCACTGGTGGGAAAGGCTGCTCCACAACCAGACGGCCAGGCAGTTAAAAGAAGCCCTCTTCAACCGCCCGAACACCGTGGTCACCAGCATCCCCTATCGCATCCCGCGCGGGCAGGCACGTGAAGTAAATTGGGACATGGAGGAGGACACCGGCACTGCCGAGATAGGCTGGGAGGATCGCGCCCTGGGGCTGATGTTGTCCTGCGTGGCTGCGCCTACCGGGGCCCTTCTGGGCTATTTTATCGGCTCTGCTCTGGAAGTGGTCTTAGTGTCCGGCGGCTTCCCGCTGCGCGAAACAGTCCAGGTAGTGTTGGCGGTAGTGACCGGCCTTGCCATGTGGGTCTGGTACCTGCGTCACGGCTGGACGTGGCTCACAGAATAAACGTTGACAACATCAATGTACGTCGGCAAATGGGCTGCCCGTATCCATGTCTCTCTTCTCAGTTGGCGCTTAATGAGATAAAATAGGAGTATGACAGAGAAACGTGCGTACTCAGATATGTATGCTGACATTGCGGGGAAGGCTCATGCTGTACCGGCGATTTCGGCACTCACGCAGATCATCTCCGTTCACCAACCTTTATACGTCTGGTGGCGCATTCTCCTGAGCCTGGGGCTGGTGGCTGTTGCCACGGCACTAGGATTCCCCCTTCACGCCCTTATTGCGCGCGCTAACCTGGTGATGCTCTACCTGGCTGCCGTGGTAGTCGCCGCCACCTATCTGGATCGCGTCCCGTCCATGGTGGCCGCGGTGGCGGGCGTCCTGGCCTTTAACTTCTTTTTCACGGAACCCCGCTTCACCCTTGTCATGTCCGACCCGGAAGATATTATCACCTTCACGGGCCTCTTTATGGTCGGCCTGGTGGTCAGCACACTGGCTGCCCGCGCGCGTGAGCAGGCGGAGTCCGCGCGCCAGCATGAGAGCCAGATCGCAGCGTTGTACGAATTGAGCCGCGACCTGACCGCCGCCGCCGACCTGGATGCCGTTGTGCAGGGAGTCACGAACCACGTCAGCCATACCTTCGGTCGTGAGTCGGTCATTCTCTTGGCGGAGGGCGAAGAGCTGAAGTCACGCCAGCCGGCGTCCTTCCCGCTGGATGAGAACGAATGGGCTGTCGCGGTGCGGTCATTCCGGAGCGGCCAGCCTGCGGGGCGCGGCACCGACACGCTGCCCGGAGCGCGGCTCCACTATCTCCCTCTGAAGACGGTGCGCCGGATAGTCGGTGTGCTGGGTGTAAAAACCACCGATCCCAACCTCCATCTGACGCCAGAGCAACGACGCCTTCTGGAGTCCTTTGCCGGGCAGGCGGCCCTCGCCGTAGAACGGGAACAACTGGCGGAGCAGGCGCGCCAGGCAGAGTTATTGAAGGCAGCCGATAAACTACAGACGGCGCTCCTGAATTCCATCTCTCACGATCTACGCACACCCCTTGTTGCCATCACCGGCGCCCTCAGCAGCCTGCAAGATGACGCGGCCTCGCTGAACGAAGCGGCGCGGCAAGGTTTGATCGAGATGGCGCGGGAGGAGGCCGAACGGTTGAATCGCCTGGTGGGAAACCTGTTGGATATGTCACGCATTGAGGCCGGGGCGTTGAGACTGAAGCAGGTTCCCTGCGACGTGCAGGACGTCATCGGCACGGCCTTGGAGCGATTGTCGTCGCGCCTGGGCGACCATCCCGTCACGGTAGAGGTGCCTCCGGATCTCCCTCTTGTGCCGATGGACTTTGTGCTCATCGTGCAGGCATTGGCAAACATCCTGGATAACGCGGTCAAATACTCGCCGCCGGGCTCTCCCATCCGGGTGACGGGTCGGCTGGCAGGAGCAGGTGAATCCCTGGAAATCGCCGTGGCCGATCAGGGGATCGGCATACCGGCCGAAGACCTGACGCGCGTGTTTGACAAGTTCTACCGGGCGCAACGTACGCGGGCCGTGAGCGGTACGGGGCTGGGACTGGCTATCGCGAAGGGGATCGTGGAAGCGCATGGGGGACGCATCTGGGCCGAGAACCGCCCCGGCGGCGGCACAGTTGTCACGTTGGCCCTTCCGGTTCAGCACGTACTTGCTATCAGCACCCCGCGGGTGAGTGCTTCTAAACACCGGGTGACTACAACGGAAGGTCAGCCATGAGCGAGACAGGAGTGCGCGTGTTGGTGGTGGACGATGAACGGTCTATCCGCCGTTTCCTGCAGGCCGCGTTAGCTCCTCACGGACATACTGTTTATGAGGCGACTTCCGGTGAGGAGGCATTGGCCGCGGTGATCGCCCACCGCCCTGATCTCATTATCCTGGACCTGGGGCTTCCTGACCTGGACGGCACGGAGGTGACACGGCGGCTGCGGGAGTGGTCGCAGATCCCTATTGTTATCCTCTCGGTGCTGGACAGGGAGGAGGATAAGATCGCGGCACTGGACGCAGGGGCCGACGATTACCTGTCCAAACCCTTCGGTGTAGGCGAACTCCTGGCGCGCATCCGGGTCGCCATCCGCCACGCCAGCCGCCCCGCCGAGGAGCCGGTTTTTCAGGTGGATGATCTGAAGGTGGACGTCGCCCACCGCCAGGTGACTCTCACGGGGCAAGAGGTTTCGCTGACGCCGACGGAGTATGACCTTCTCCGGGTATTGGGCCAGCACGCAGGGAAGGTATTGACCCACCGCCAACTCCTGCGCCAGGTATGGGGCGTGGCTTACGAGACGGAGACCCATCTGCTGCGGGTGAACGTCAGTAACCTGCGCCGTAAGATAGAGCCGGACCCCACGCGCCCCCATTACATCCTAACGGAGCCGGGCGTCGGCTACCGTCTGCGCGCTGATGTTTAGTTTGCACCTCCTCACAGTCTTACGCTGAACTCTCTATCTCTATCCATGCCTGCCACCCAATCGTTGCCCCATTCGGGAGCGTAGGAGAGACGCCGGAAGAGGCCATCGTTCAAGCCTACGGTGGTGACGGCGAGGGAACCATCGTGCACTTCCACCAGACGGATCTCAAAGGGGTACTCCCGTAGCGCAGGGGTCTGGCAAAAGACGACACCATCTTCTTCTGTGGCGTCGCAGATGTGCCAATGCCCGGCGAAGGCGATCTTCACCTGAGGGTGGCGGCAGATGATGGCGCGCATCTCCCGCCGTCGCAGCACGTCGCCCATGAAATCCGCGAGCGATGTTCGCGATGCCTGCGCCGGCTGTCCCTTGGGCAGCGTGACGATAGGATAGGTCTCCTTAAACCCCAACGGCGAATGGGTGACGAGGATAGTGGGGTATCCGGCGCTCCTCGCCAGTTCCGTTTCCAGCCAGCGCAGCGTCTCGTCGGCAGGGCCCATGCCCGCGAGGTCTCCCCGACGATACAATTCCCAATCCAGGTAAGGCGAGACCTGCCCATCTTTGGCAATCCAATAGGTCACGTCTAAGAAGATGAAACGGAGCCCGGCTAGATCGCGGCTGTAGGAGCATTGGCCCATCGGCAAGCCGTAGAGCGCCGAGAAAGGATCACGGATGCCGAGGTTCCAGGTATCGTGGTTGCCGAGGACGGCATACCAGGGACACGATAGCCGATTCATGACCTGACAGCCGTAATCAAAGTGCTCGCGCGCGCAGTGGCCGGTGAAGTCGCCGCAGTGGATCACGAAATCGGGGTTCAGGTCATTGACCGTCGCGACCAGGCTGTCCGCGATGTCGGGGCCGCGCGTGTAGAGGACACGGTTCCAGTAGGTGGCATCCTCTTTCACCGTGCCGGGCACGTAGAAATGGGTATCGGTGATGACGGCAAAGCGGTGGGGCATGGTATCTCCTCGGTCAAATGCTCTCTATGATCTGCCAGAAGTGCCGGGCAGCGGTGCGGAACCCTTCCGGCTGCGCCATCGGTAGCGGCCAGAGGCAGAGAAGCCCGGCAAAACTGCGACAGCGCAGGTTAGAGATGGTCTCCACGATCTCCGCGTTGCCCAGGCCGGGCGGCGCCGGTCGCCCGGTAGCGGCCACCGCATCTCGCAGATCCAGGTGCTGCACGTAACCGCGCAGCGAGCCCTTGTACAATCCCCCGTAGAAGGGGCTGCCGCCGGCGAGCGCGATGGCAGAAGGATCATAACCGGCGCGTACGTAGGACGATCCCACTTCCGAGATCAGCGCGGCCAACTCATCTGCCGAACCGGCAAGGCTTCCCGGTTCGTTGCCCAGGAGCAACGTGAGCTTATGCTCGCCTGCCATCTGAGCCAGAGCGCGCAGCCTGTCAACCAGGTGGGCGCGCGAGATAGACGAATGCGACGTGGCCGCGATGTGGAGATATGGAATGTGCAGCCGGGCGGCGATGCTGCACCAGGCAGCCATAGCCTCAGGCGATTGCGTTCCGATATGCAGGACGGCGATGCCCAGGCCGCGCGCGGCCAACCTGCTCCGCAGATCATCCCACGACGCAGGCGAGGGCCCCAGGCTTTCCCCCTCTACCTCTACCCAGGAGATGCCTTCGCCCTGGATCACCGCCATTGCCTCATCCAGATCATGGCTCACGGCTCCCAAGGGCGCGGTGAGGCAGAACTCCTCTTGCGCCAGCCGGGCAGCCTTGACCTTGCCGCGGAAGCGCACGCAGTCGGCGCAGTGGGGGTTATCGTCCAGGGCGAAGAAGGGGTCGCGCACCATCTCCCGGCGCATGATGGCTGCCGCCCGCGGCGCGGAGAGGAGGCGGCAGACCGCCTGCCCAATGCGCCCTATGGTCATCGCCCCTTCCTCACGAAAGAGGCGGTCAAACTTGAAGACGCCGCCCCGGTGACCGCCGGGGCAGCGGACGATGTGCAACATCTGTACGTCGCCTCCGGCATCCACGTACTCCATGTCCAGTTCCCGCAGGTAGGGAAGGTCCAGTTCGGCTTCTACGGCATGGAGGAGGGTCAGCGTATCCAGGTCACAACCGACGTGAAGCACCCAGCCGCTGCGGGCGATCAGCCGCCCATAAGGGGTATCCGGGCCATCGGGTATGGCGCTCCGCTCGTGGTCGCGCAGCATCTCCCCGGCGCGCGGACCGTAGGCGGCCACAGGGTGGTAAGGATGGCGACTGCGCAGCACGCCGGGCCGCAGGCGGAAGGTCTCGGTAACGATGCCCATTTCCGAAGGGATGATGGCCGGATCAAAGGTACGCCCATCCCGCGCCGGATGGGTCGGCATCAGCAAGGTCCCCTCCGGCCCCAATGCTTCCAGCAAGGCGTCAATAACGGCATCGGCCCCGTCCGCCACCGTGCCCAGGCTACTGAGGGAGGAATGGACCATGAGGGTAGCCCCCAAGGGGAGGCCCAGCGAGCGCAGCCCGGCGACGATTTGTTCTTTGGACAATTCGGAGGGCATATTGCATCATTCTTACAATCGCTATATGAAGCGATTCACGTATAGCATAGCCCCGGGTTTTTGTCAACGGCTTAACGTATCTTGACAGACTCAGCCTTCCGCGTTATACTGGGGTTATTATAGGACTTATAAATTCTTAGGGATAGAGACCGCCCGACGAAAGGAAGGCCATGCCACTTAAGCCCCTACGCGAGATGACCTACGATCAACTGGCGGTCAGCGTCTATGCCGACAACCAGGCCCTCGGCCAGGCTGCTGCTGAGGCCGCCGCCGCGACGATCCGCCAGGCGATTGCCGAAAAGGGCGTCGCCAACGTCATCCTGGCGACGGGCAACTCGCAACTCACAACGCTCCACGCCCTGCGCGAGATGCCCGGCATCCATTGGCCCGCGGTCAACGTCTTCCACATGGACGAATACCTGGACCTTCCGCCGGGGCATCCCGCCAGTTTCCCCCTCTTCCTGCGCCACCACATCCTGGGCCACGTGCCTTTAGGTGCTTTCTATCCTGTGCCGGGCCGTCCGGCCAACGTAGAGGCCGCCTGCCGCGGCTACGAGTTGCTCCTGCGCGCGCATCCCGCCGACCTCTGCTGCCTCGGCATCGGCGAGAACGGCCACCTGGCCTTCAACGACCCGCCTGTGGCCGATTTCAACGATCCGGTCTGGGTCAAGGTGGTGCCGTTGGACGAGGCCTCCCGCCGCCAACAGGTGGGCGAAGGGCACTTCGCGTCGCTGGCGACGGTTCCCACCCACGCCCTCACCCTGACGATCCCGGCCCTGCGCGCGGCAAAGAAGATGCTCTGCATCGTGCCGGAGAAGCGCAAGGCGGAGGCGGTGCGCAAGACGCTCCTCGGCCCCATTTCCACCGCCTGCCCCGCGTCCATCCTGCGCCAGACGCCCCAATGCCACCTGTTTCTTGACCGCGATTCGGCATCGGAGATAGGGTAGAACTAAATAAGCCCCACCCTGCCCTCCCCCGCGTACTCGCCGCTTGCGCCCTACGGGTGCGTTCTTCCCAACGCCGAGCGGGGGAAGGCTAGGGAGGGGGCGAATCACCTCAACAGAATGAGGTTGCTACTAGCATGATCGCCTCTCTCTCCCGCGGGCGGGTGCAACGCTCTCGCCATACCGCCGAAGGCAACTGGGCCCTCCTGGTCCTGGTGGATTCGGGTGGGCCCTACCACGCGCGCAGCATCGTGGACGAGACGGTGCTGGTCGCTCTGGCGCACTACGGCTTTCCGTACCGCCTGGTGGACCTGGCCGTAGAACGGCTGACCGCGCCCCTCCTCGCGGGCTGCGCCAGCGTCGTCATCGCACAGGACGGCGTCAGCAACCGGCTCACCGAGGCCGAAGCCCGCCTCCTCGCGGGCGCGGTATCTGAAGGGATGGGCCTCGTCAACCTGGATTGGGACCTGCGCCAGGCCCCCGGCCCGCTGCTGGAAATCTTCGGCTTCCGCGGCGTGGAACGCCTCCCCTACGCTTCTGACCTCATCCGCGTTCCGGCCAACGACCACTATATCACCTGGCTGCACCAGGCGGGCGCGTTCCACAAGTCCAGGCGCATGGTCACCGCGCTGATCGTCAAAGAGTGGCGAGAGGACGTCGTGCCGCTGGCCGAAGCGCTTCTGGGTAAGGACCAGTTAGTTTATATCCGCCATCTGGTGCCGGGGAACGCGTATGAGCCGGGGCACTATCCCATCGTCTTCGCTGCGCCGTGGAGCCAGGGCCGCGCCGTGCAGTACATGATAAACCCGCGCCTTTGGCGCAACGGTGCGCTGGGGCATCTGGGCGGCCTGGGCGACCTCTTCTGGCGCGCCATCGTCTGGACGGCGCGCAAGCCTTTCGTCGCCCACATCATCCCACCCTTCGTCACCATGTCCTTTGACGACTGCTCCGGGCGGCACGACTTCCGCTATTTGGACGTCTGCACCAAACACAGTTACATCCCCCTCGCATCCCTCTTCATCAACAACCTGCGCGAAAGGCATCTGCCCACCCTGCGCCGCAAGGTGGAGGCCGGGGAGATCATCGTCAATACCCACGCACAGGACTACTACGACCTGCAATACTACGACTACGGGGCGAGCGAGCGTTCCGCAGAGGCGATGCGCCAACTCTTTGACCGGGAAGACGCGTTCTACCGTCGCCTGGGCGTGCAACCGGCCCGCACCGTGCGTATCCATTGGGGCGAGGTGGGCGTGCGGGCGTTGCCCTACCTCAAAGCACGCGGGCGCACCACCTTCTGCGTCCCGGTGCACATCGGCGAGCACAAGGCCGACCAGTTCCTGACCGACGGCGGCGAAGGCTATTGGCCTTACGATACGGTGCAATGCTTCTACGACTATCTCCCCGACGACAACGACTTCTACATCGTCGGCGCGTTCGGTGAGCGCCACCTGGCCGACTTCCTGACCGGCGCGACGGCCTGGCTGCGGGAGTCGCCCTTCAACGACGTGGAGAAGGCCGCGGAACACGCCGCCGGGCAAATCCGTCACGGCCTGGATAACGGCTTCTACGGCGACGTCCTCACCCACGAGCAGAAGTTCAGCGCGGTGACGGTGGACGATTGGGATCGCATCCTGGCCCGCGCCGCGCAGATGACGGCGCGCTACGAGAAAATATCTGTCCCCTATGACACCGTATCCGCCTATCTCAAGAGCAAGGACCAATCGTGGCTGGCGCGGGCGGAGGAGGTGGACGGCGGCGTGCGCTGCACCCTTGCTGGGCGGGCAGAGAGCCCGCTCCGGCTTTCCTTGTTCA
>JADYZS010000438.1 GCA_020853075.1 Anaerolineae bacterium
GGAAACGATGGTCACGCAGGAACCTATAATCAGCCCAAGATGCCCCGCCAATCGCTTTCCCATATTGCTCCCGTTGTAGTTATTACGCCGCTTCATGAACCCTCTTGTCCAGGGCCCCTCTGACCCAATTCAGGGATAAAGTTACCACGTGAAAAGCACGATGCCGAATCACGCGATCCAACGCGAAGGCCAGCAAGATCGCCGCTGCTGCCGCCAGGGTGGCCCGCAAGACGAGTGACGGCAGCGGCAGATACCAGAGCAGCCCCATTCCTATCGCCGCGGCAAGCGCCGCGTAGATCATGGTTCTCCCATGATCTCGCAGCCCCAGCCTGGAATGAGCCCACCACCAACTCGCCAGCCATACTACCGCCTCGGCCACCACCAAGCCCATCGCCGCGCCAGGGGGGCCGGCTCTGAGGTAGCCCAGGGGAATGAGCACCACGGCGCAGGTGGAACCGAGCGCGGCGGTGACCATCTCAAGATTCTGTCTTCCCGCGGCAATCAGCCCGAAGCGGTAGTGCCCGCTGATGGCGGCCAATACGAACACCCCGGCCAGCCATTGCAGCGTTGCGCCCGCCGGTGCGAAGGCAGGGCCGTATGCACCTACCATGACCGCCGGCGCCACGGCTACCCACACGACGCCACTAAAGACACCGGCCCACGCCACCAGGTGCAGCGATTGGGCGATAGTCTGAGCAAACACCTCGTGGCTCTGCTTCCAGGCCCGCGCCAGCGATGGGAGCAGGTTGAAGTAGTAGAGCCAAACAAAGGAATGCAGAGCGACGAGAATCCGCATCGCGCCACCAAAGAAGCCCACGTCTTGCGGCGACGCCACCAGCCCCAGGATGACCGTGGCGCCGAACATCCGGATCATCCAGAACATCTGCCCCAGGCCGATGGGTACGCCCTCGCGCAGCAGTTGCGGCGAGAGCGCCAACCGCGCCCGCAGGCTACTTCCGAATTGTCGCCGGTACACCCACAAACCGTAGGCCGCCACACTGCACGCGCCCATCACTTCGGCCACCGCCGCGACCCATATCTGATCTGCCTCGCGCAAGAATACGAACACTACCGCGGCATAGACCCCCTGGCGCACCAGCCCCATAATGGCTACTGTCTGCATCTGGTCGTGCCCCTGAAAAACCCATTGCATCAACAGGGGCATCACCAGGAGGCCCAGGCTGTAAATCAGGACGAGCCGTGTCAGGACAGGCGCAGAATGGTACAGCAGCAGAAACAGCACAACGATGCCGTAGGTGGCAACGGCCAGGATAAAACGCGCCCCGACAATTTCGGAAACCACCTCTAGCGTGCGCCCCGGCATTTTGGCGATCTCGCGGGCCCCGTAGGGCCCAAAACCCTGATCTACGACCAGGCCCGCACACAGCAGCACCGCCGAGGCAAACTCAACGTAACCAAAGCCGGACGGTCCCGCCACACGCGCCAGGTAGGCAATCGCCGCAAAGGTGACGACTTTGCTGGCAATCTCAGCCCCGGACAGATAGAGGTAGTTCTTTATCAGTTTCAACGATCAGATCCCCACCAGGTTCCGCCTCGCTCTGGCCGGTCTCACGAGGCCGTCGCGGTATCCGGCGTGGGCTCATAGAGAGTCACGTTGATCTTCTCGTCGGGGCGCAGCGGGTCCACCTTCTGCCACACCTTCGCACCGACCAGCGCGCGCGCCAATTGCACCGGCTGATAGACGATGCTAGGCCACATAAAGATCTCGTTGGTGCAGTAGCAATCTTTGCGGGCTATGGACTGGCGCAACGTGCGGGCCCCTTCCGAATTCCAGATCTCCCAGAAGGGTTGCTTACGCAGATTGCCCAAGGGAGCGTGGGTCTCGCACACGCTGACATCGCCGTTAGAATAGACCACCGCGCTCAGCACTCCGGCCCGGCAGGGAATCACCTGCGTCTGCGCAACGGCGGTCTTGACTTTGGCCCATTGCAGCATCGGTTCCACCAAACCGCCGTAGCGGCCCGTCTCGCGCGGGAGCCACAAGCGGCGGACGTAGTCGTAAAGCCCCTGATACTCGCGCAGAACCGGCCCTTGCAGGGTAGGATTCTTGCGGTCGCCACGGATGAGCGCCAGATTGTGGTGATCCATCTGCGGGCAGCGCTCATACAAGAAGGTGGTCAGATGCCGGATCTCGTCCATGTTGATGTGGGTCGCCGTAGAGATCGCGTGGATGCGAAGACGCGGATCACTCTTCTGCAATTCGGCCAGGGCATCGTAGGTCACCATGGCCCGCTCAAAGGCATGGGGCGTGGCGCGGAACTTGTCGTGAAACTCCGGCATACCGTCCAGCGAGATCTCCACGACGAAGAGAGCCAGATCCTTCTCCTCCAGTGTCTCACCGATCTGCTTGATCGTCCGCTCGGTGTAGTAGCCGTTGGTAGGAACGTAGATCTGGCCCACGTGGTTGTGCCGGATGAACTGCCGGCAGATCTCACCGAACTCTTTCCGCAAGAAGGGCTCACCGCCTGAAAGGTTGAGATTCTCAATGCGGCCCAGGGAGCGGGATAGAGCAAATATCTCTTCCTTCGTCAGATCATCCTTGCGGTTGAGGTTAGTCCAGTAGAAGCAATGCTCACACTTCATATAGCAGATGGAGTTGATGAACAAAGTGAGGAACGGCGGGCTAGGGGCATCCTCATAGCCCTTCAGCATAATCCGCGCATGGCGTTTGACACGATCCGGAGTATTCATACGATTCCCTCTTTCCTTTCTGAATAATACGATCACACCACCATCATTACGTAGCGTACTCTACGACCCGATCTGGGCCACGCACTCCTTCGGTATCGCCCAGGCCTCCGTTCCGCCCTTCGTCCCCGTCCCACAGCGCGTGACCGAATTTCTTGACCGCGGCCTTGCGCAAGTAATCAAAGTAGAGTGCCATGTGCGCTTCTTTTGACCATCGTTCCACGAAGGTATTATAACCTTTCTCGCCGAGTTCATGACGCAGTTCCGGCGAACCGGCAAGGCGTTGAATGGCCGCGAGGAGTTCTTGATCGTTGCGATAGACGTATCCCCCACCACTATCTTGTACGACCTCCGGCAAGGCCCCCAGATCACGCACGATAACTGGCGTCTTGCGGGCGAACGATTCAATGATAATCATGCCGAAAGTCTCGTAGGTGACAGAGGGCACAATGCTCGCGAGGGCATGGTAATAGAGAGCGGCCAACTCTCTTTGCGGCAGCGCGCCGAGGAATTTGACGCGCGGGTTGGCAGCCGCCTGGTCGCGCAATTCCTTCTCGTAGCCGCCGGTGCCTGCTACCAGCAGGTCGTAATCCGTCACGTTCTTCCAGGCCGCGATCAACGTTTGCAGGCCCTTTATTACCTCCAGCCTTCCCACGAAAAGGAAGTACGGCCTCTCCTGCGGTCGTGGGCCGGGCGTTTGCCAATCACGGTCAACGCGATCCATGAAGTAGGGAAGGTGTGCCACAGGCTGCGTAAAACCGCGCTGCGCGTGCATGCCCGCAGAGAAACGGCTGGGCGCGACGAACTGGTCCACGTGGCGGCTGATCTTGGCAAGCATATCTGTATAGCGCCAGAGTTGCGGGGGCCGCTTTGCCATGAGCGCACAACGGAGCCATTCCGGTTTCTCGCAAGGGCGGCTATTGAACTTCCATAGCACGTGGTTGGGACAAATGAGCCAATGCTCGTGGGTCGTGTACATCTTAACCACTTGACCATACTTTGGCTCAAAAGTCAAGACCTCCGGGCCCAAGAGGGAGATGTTGTGGTAGTGTATCACGTCGTAGGGCTTGCTGTTAAACACCTCACGAATCTGCTTGCGCTTCAAGAAGGCGCGGCCGGTCTGATGGGTGAGAAGGGGAGACAAGCGCCCGCGTCCGCTTCGCAGACTATGAACGGTTACGTTCGGGTGATCTGCGAATTGGATCTCAGGTTCCTCCGGATGGAGCAGGTGATACGAGTCAATGCAATGGATGACGTCCACGTGATGGCCGGCATCGCCGAGGGCATGGGATAGGCGATAGACGTACATCGCGTCGCCGCCAAAGTGATAGGGTGGATAAAAAGTCGTGAGATGTAGAAAATTAAGCGGTCTGCTCATGATGCGCTTTCCTCTCGTGTAAGAGCCTGTCTGAAATGTCCCGGCCATCGGTTGCCGTGCGCGCCTCGCTTGCACCTAGTCGGCGTCGCTTGCACCCAGTCGGCGCAAGCCGACAGGCTGGCGGGCGCAGCCCGCCACAGGGGAAACCGACGGTAGACAGATCGGGAAACCCGCTCTGCGGGTTTCTCGTAGATACCAGCCGTCGGATTTCATCCGGTGGCGGCCTACTCCCAGACTTCTCAGACAGTCTCTAACCCACACAGCGTCAATCTTTATGGATATGCTCGCGTCCCGAAACGTAACCTACGAACTCTCCGAGACACCAGGATAAGGCCAGGACGATAAGGACAGGGAACGAACGCAGGAATTTCGCGCGGTGGCGTCGCGAGCGAAAAACCTTCTGGGCGATACGTGCCAGTAAAATCACAGGGATCAGGGGGCTGAGAACGGCGTACTTGACCCTGGTCGCCACGGCGACCTCCTGTACACGCCGGGAGGCAAACAGCCTGCCCCAAGCGAATCTTTCTACGATAAGGGAAGGGAGCGCGAGTCTGCCACGGTCCTGGCGCACCACGATCTGCGGTCGTTGCCAGAGTACGGCCCCCTGCCGGGCTAATGCCCAATGGACGGTGACCTCGTTGTATTTCTCCTCCCACAATGACCGCACCGATTCCAGGATCGGTCGCTTATAGGACACATTCACGTCTGAGAGGTACGCGACGGGGCCTTCGCGCAAAGGCAACTGATACCGCCCGAAATCCAGGAAATAGACGGCCCAATTCAGCGTTCCGTCGGCTTCCTGCTCAACAGCCCCTCCAATCACACCGTAAGGCAACAGGTGAGCGTCAAGCACCTGGGTACACCAATCAGGACCTGGCGCGCCGTAGTCCTCTAGCAGGGCCAGGATCTCTCCGCGCGCCACGGCCAGCCCTTTGGCAGTGCGGCGGTCATAAAGGAGATGGGCTTCCCCAGGCGGAACCGGCCGGCCATCAGTGCCGATCACCCCCATATCCACAAACCTAACCTGGGGGAAGTCTCGCTCTAACCCGGCGACTCCTCTAACGAGAGAATCGTAAGGAACGATCACCTCCATCGCGCGGCCTCCGGTTTGCTTCACCAGATGATCCAGGCACCTGCGCAGAAAGGCGTCACCCCCTACCACCCTCACGACGACCGAGAGGGCTATCGCGTCTTTGTCCGCCATCTGATCTAGGACGTGACCAACAGCGCCAGGTCAATAGAGAAAGAAGGAACGGCCAATGTCTGATGCCCCGCCGAGAGCGATACGCGTCCCAGCACGTTGCCGGTTGATGGATCAAGCCACTCACCTGTGAGTGGCTTTGAGCGATCACCGCCAGGGACGTCAAGAGTAATCGTCAAACCGCGTACCGCGTTGCTGTGATCCCGGAAATGATGCAGATAGACTGCCGCCACAGTATCTGAACGAAGGCCGTAGGCCCGCACGCTCCTGGGAAGCGAGACACCGACTGGGGCCATGCGCACGTCCGCATCAAGCCGTGCGGAGAAATTCTGGAGCACCCGGATATATCCACGCTCCTCCGGGCCAAGATAGATGTTGGCTGCGCCGCCCGGTGTGTAGCGGCCCTGGAACATCCCGTACTTGGACCAACTGGTGTTCCAGAAGATGAAGGTGATCTCCTGAAAGAGTGCCGCCCAGGTGCGGATGCGCATACGTGGGCCGGACGTGGGATCCCAGTTCATGCCGGAGTTTCCCTGCTCCCCCACGATCACAGGTTTGCCCGCGCGTTTCCACTTCAGGGCGAGTTGGCGCACCCGCAAGTCCGAATCCGACTCGCGTTCAGACTCGTACCAATGCGGCGCATTGATCTCAATGGCTGGTAACGTAGGTCTCTCCCAACTGGTGGTCACAGGTCTTTGATAGGGATCAACAGAGCGAACGTAGTCAGCCATCGTCGTTATCCATTCGTCGGGGGCCTCGCTTTCGTTCAGCAACTGCCAAAAGTCCACGTACACGCCCCAACGCGCCAGGGAGTAGTCAATGAACCGCTTTTCCTTGGCGATGACCTCCTGTTCTTTCAGCAAGTCGGCAGGCTCTGCCCGCGCTCCCAATATCGCCTGAATGATCCGCTCCAGGAGGTTACCGGCGCGGCGTGTTGGCGTGTGTTCATCGTAGTAACCGAAGAATCCGAACATCACCCGAAACCCGTGCTTGCGCGCCACCGAGAGCAACTCGTCGGTCGCGATGCCCTCGGCTTCGCGGTAGTGGTCCAGGTCATCAAAAAGCGGGCGGGAACAATTCCTTTGTGAATAACGAAAAAGGTTAAAACCGGCCTGGCCGTAAATGGCGAAATACTCGTCCAGCGAGACGAGCCGGCCAGGGTCATCCCGCTTCTCGCCATCAATTGTCAGATCTGAAAACTGGGCGCCCTCCAAACCGAAACAGTCTTGCAACCCCACCGGGAAATAAGGACGCACAGGCTGTCCGGTCTGAGGGCTGACAATGACCCACCGATAAGGATTCTCAGGGTTTCTGCGCACAAGGCCCGGCGCCTCGCCGGGCGTGCAAGCGAACTCGCCTACCCCGCTATCATTAAAGCCATCTTTGCCGGTCATGATGTAAGTGTACGTCCAATTGCCCGGCTCGTCAGGTCGGAAACGGACCTTCCACAGATTACCGCCATAATAGAAGCCTTTGACACGGTGCTGAGCGCCACCGGGTGCTGTGAGATTGGCTTCCAGCGTGACGTCAAAGAAGCGGTTCTCATACGGGCGGTCGTTGGCGAACGA
>JADYZS010000439.1 GCA_020853075.1 Anaerolineae bacterium
AGGGAGGTGGAGCGGCAGAAGGAACTGGCCGCGCTCTTCGCCCAGGCCGTGAACCTGTACGACCAGGGCCGGTGGGAGGAGGCGATCGCGCAGTTGGAGAAGATGCGCTCTCTGGATCCCGCCTACCGCACAGATGCAGTGACAGACCATCTCTTTGTATCGTACCTTAACGATGGGCGGGAGAAATTGGCCCGCGCGGGCACCTCCACTGGCCTGATTACCCAGGCGATTGAGCGCTTTGGGAGCGCGCTCGCCATACGCCCCTTCAATCGTCAGGCCAGTGACGAACGGCGGCTGGCAAACCTCTATTATGAGGCGGTGCAGGCCCTCAACCGGCAGGATTGGCCCCAGGCCCGCACCCGTTTGGAGGCCGTGCGAGGCGAACGAGCCGACTACGCGGGTGGTCAGGTGACGGTCCTGCTCTACCAGGCGTACGTCGGTCTGGGCGATGCGGCCTTGCGCGCCGGCAATGCAACGCAGGCCAAGACTTTCTACGAGTTGGCGGCGGGGTTGGCCGTGCCCGACAGGTCGGCGGCAGAGGACGGTTTGGCTAGGGTCGCCATCGCGCTGGCTACGGCCACGCCTACGACTACGCCCACAGCACCCACACCGGCAGCGATTGTCGCTACCGAGGCCCTGAACGTGCGCAGCGGGCCCGGCGTCAACTTCCCGGTTATCGGCGTCTTGAAGCGAGGCGACGCCGTGGCGGTGCAGGGACGCACGCCCAGGGGGGATTGGCTGAAGGTATGCTGCCTGGCCGGGGGCGAGTCCGGCTGGTTGAGCGCATCGCTGGTAGAAACAAGCCTCCCCGCCACCGCGATTCCCGTTGTGACGGAAATCCCGAACACACCGACGCCGCAGCCGACGAGCACGAGAACGCCGACGCCGCCCCTGACTGCAACAAGAGTGCCCCCTACCTCTGTGCCGCCGCAGCCTACGAACCCGCCGCCACCGCCGCCCACCCACACGCCGACGCGCGTCCCCACCGCCACGCTGCCGCCCCCGCCAACGGATACGCCGACGCGCGTCCCAACCAACACGCCGCCGCCCCCGCCGACGAACACGCCGACGCCGCCGCCTCGCTGACGAGTGCCAGCGTGAGAAGTCAGGTCTTGCACTACCATGAGTACCCAATCTCCTCCTTTCCCCACCTGGCCTACGGTTCCCACCAGGCCCGCAGAGGGCTGGCGACGGCTCCTCCCTTTTGTCCTGGGAAGCCTTCTCTTTCTTCTCCCTCTGCTGGCGCTGCCTTGGCTGCCGCCGGAACCTGATGGTCCGCGCTGGATGCCAAGGGGATTGCGTGGGCAAACGGTGCGTGACCTGCGGGCGGCGAGCAGCGGGACGCTCCCTGTCCTCTACGCGCGTACGGCGACGAACCTGTGGCGTAGCCGGGATAGCGGCTACCTTTGGGTTGACGCCGGCGCGGGCCTGCCACGCGGGACGTGGGGCCAGCCTGCCATTGAGACCTGGGCCATCGGTGTCGCTACGGGGAACACCCTCTACGCCAGCGTTGCAGAGCGAGGGCATCGCCGCCTCTACGTCAGCACAGACGGCGGCGAGAATTGGATGGCGGTGGCTTCGTCCTCTATGTTGCCCGGCCCTGTTCTGGCCCTGGTCGCGGCAGATGGCGGCGATCTCTACCTGGCATCGCCCCAGGGACTCCATCGTAGCGATGATGGCGGGCACACCTGGACAATAGGAAACCCCTGGCCCCACGCGGCACGTCCCTGGCGCGTGGCAGCGGGAGCGCAGGGCGTTCTCTATGCGGCCACGCGCGGGGCCGGGCTCCTGGTCAGTGATGATAGAGGCGAGAGTTGGCAGGCGTTGCTCGCGACGGCTGTGACGGCGTGGGATTTCGCGGGAGACTGGCACTATGTGGCCGGGGACCATGGCGCGTTCCGCAGCGATGACGGCGGGCGTACCTGGCAGGCTCTACCGCTGGCTCCCCGGCGCGTGGCGTCGTTGGCGGTTGACCCGTTGTCCCCACAAATCGTGTATGCAGCACTATCTCCGGGAGGGGTGTGGCGCAGCATAGACGGCGGCGCATCGTGGCAGCAGATCGGCGAGGGTCTGGAAGGCCAAACGCTCCTGGCCCTTGCCTTAGACCCGACAGGGCAGGGGCAACTGTTTGGCGCGCCGAGCGACGGCGTCTGGCTGAGGGACGTCGCGCCGTCGCCCTTGCAGACGCCGACACAGACGAGCGTTTCCCCCACCGCCGAGGCAACGGTTCCGGTGGTCATGACAATAGAGAGCGCAACGCCTGAGCCAACCGCGACGCAGGTGGTGGATACCTCCACCCCCTCTCCGACGCCTTCCGAGACGCTGCCGGGCACAGAAACGGCTGCGCCGGAGGTCACGGCTACGGCTGAGGTCGCGACGCCAACACCGGCCCTCAGTCCCACCCGGCTACCGGCGCGGCCCACGCCGACGCCCATGCCGACGACGCCGCCCACCGCCGTACCGACGCCGGAGCCGAGCCCTATCTCGCAGCCTACACCTGTGCAACCGACTGCAACCGCCGTACCGCCGACGAAGACGCCTGTGCCGCCTACGCCGACATCCGTGCCACCCACAGCAACGTCCGTGCCGCCCACGGCGACACCCGTGCCGCCCACGGCGACACCCGTGCCGCCCACGGCGACACCAGACCGCGTCCATCCGACGCCGACCGAGTTTCCGACGCCGCCGCCGCGGTGAATTGAAGATGGCCGTGAACCCTTTGCTCGCTCAAGAGCGTAGAATAGGCGTGCCCAGCAAATGGGTGCTCTTCGCTTTGGGCGCGCTCGCCTTGTGGACGGCGCCGGGTCAGTCCTGGCTCAACAGCGGGCTTCCGCCGGGGCTACCGGCCTACGGCCTGGTGGCGTTGCTGGCGACCCTCGTGTTCTACGGGCGTAGTCCGCGCCGGAGGGGCGGCCAGTGGCTTTGTGCCATGTCCTATGCTGCCGACATCGCGTTTATGACCTATCTCATCGGGCCCAGCGGCGGCCTCGCCAGCCCCTTCTATCTCCTCTACGGGCCTCTCGCCCTCAAGGCCGCGCTCTATGCGCCCTGGTTGCGCGGTGTGTTCCTGGTTCCCTTCGCGTTGGGGCCTCTTTACGTGATTGCCCTCGGCGTGCATACGGGCAATGTAGGCTTCCTGGCAGACCGCCAATTCCTGCTGCGCTACGGCCTGTTGTTTGCGTGGACGCTGGCTGCGTCGGTGGGAACGTGGGCCCTGGGGCAGCGCCAGGTGCAGGTTGCAACGCTGCAAGCCAACCTGGGCGACCAGGCCCAGGCCCTGGAGCAAAAGACGCAGGTGCTGCAACGGACCGCCACCGACCTGGGTGACCGCGTCCTGCAACTCCGTTCGCTGCAAGAGGTGGCTAGGGCCCTGGCCTCTACGTTACGCCTGGAAGAGACGCTGCACCTCATCGCAGAAGAACTGGCCGAACTCTCTGGCGCAAGCCATAGCGCCGTAGCCCTTCTGGAGCCGGAAAACAACACCCTGGCCGGTGTCATCGCCGTCGGGCCGGGGCAAGAGAGGTTCCGCGAGTTTCGCCTGCCGCTGTATGGTCGCTCAGAATCAGAAGGGGCTATCGCCCGTGCCTTGCACGAGGGCCGCGTGGTAACGCTGGACGTGGCAAACGCCATGTCCGGCACCGCTCCCGACCAACTGCGACAGATGTGGGGGGCTGCGCCTTGTTTGCTGGCTCCCCTTATCGTGCGCGGGCGGCTCATCGGAGCCTTGCTCCTGGCGGGTGAGGCCGGGCATGGCCCGGTTGAGAAGGCGCAGCAATTGACTTCTAGTTTCGCCTACTTCGCCGCGACTGCCATTGAGAACGCGCGCCTCTATCAGACCGTCTGGGAGAAGAGCCGCGAGTTGGAAACGGTGCTGGAAGGGATCGGCGATGGCGTCGTAGTGGCCGACCGCCAGATGCAACTGCTGCTGATGAACCCGGTGGCAACCGCACTCTTCGGTTTAGAGGCTGCGCCGCCCGCTGGTGTGCCGCTGGCCCTCATTCTCCCCAGCAGCCCTTTCCTTGCCCTGTTGGAGGAGACCCTGGCCGGTGAGCACGATATTATCCGCGAGTTGGAATTGAGCCAGGCGGGAGACACGACCCAAACGCGCACCTACCAGGCCCTGGCGTCGCGCATGTTGGATGCCGCGTCTCAGGTGCGCGGCGTCGTGGCGGTGTTGCGAGACGTAACGGCTCAGAAGGACCTGGAACGCATGAAGTCCAACTTCCTTTCCGTCATGTCTCACGAGTTGCGCACGCCGCTGCACTCCATCAAAGGTTTCGTGGACATTATCCTCATGGGCAAGACCGGCCCGGTCACCGAAACCCAACGAGATTTCCTCACCACCGTGCAGCAGCAAACAGGCCACTTGCAACGGTTGATTGACGATCTCTTGGAGTTCTCGCGCATGGAGGCGGGGCAGGTCAAATTGCGCATCGGCCCGGTGCCGCTGAGGCAGATCGCCGCGCAGGTGGTGAGCAAGCTGACACCGTTGGCCGGGTCGGCAGGGCTGCACATCGTCAACAGCATCTCACCTGACTTCCCTACCATTGAGGGCGACCAGATGCGGTTGGAACAGGTCTTGACCAACCTGATGGAGAACGCCGTCAAATTCACACCGCAAGGCGGCAGCGTGACCGTCGGCGGGGAGGAGAGGGACGCGCAGGTGCATCTGTGGGTGCAGGATACGGGCATCGGCATCCCGCCCGCGGAATTGGAGCGCATCTTTGACCGCTTTTACCAGGTGGACGGCGGCGCAAACCGCCTCTACCGGGGCACTGGCCTGGGGCTTACCATCTGCCGCCACATCATTGCCCACCATCGCGGGCAGATTTGGGCCGAGAGCGACGGCCAGCACGGCAGCACGTTCCATTTTATCCTGCCGAAGCGGTTGGCGGTCTCTGAGGCAGCGATGAACTTCACCACTTTACCGGAGGACGCACATTCGGCGGAAGGGTAAAACAGGGACGCTAATTCTTTGACCTTCCCGCGATATGCTGATAAAATGCGGGGCGCTATGGAGAACGATTTACGTTTTACTCTTTACGTAAATCGTCAACCACGCTATCCTGGAGGAGATTGTATGAGCCTGGTGCAGAAGCGCATTGTCCTGATCGTTGCCAGCGTGATCGCCGGTGTCCTGGGCGAGTTCGTCTTCTGGCGAGCGTTGGGAACGGTGGTGAAAGTGATCGCCAACCTGACCTTGATTGTGGAGAAGGTCAGCCTGGAATATCATTTCCTCAGCATCCTGCTCATTGCCCTGATGGTCGGTGTGGTTTTGGATCTTTTCATGAAAACGGAGTTCTTCCGGTAGAGGCGATCTTTGCTTACTCTCCGATGATCTTCACCAGCACGCGCTTGCGGCGTCCCCCGTCAAATTCGCCGTAGAAGATCTGCTCCCAGGGGCCGAAATCCAGCGCGCCGTTGGTCACTGCGACGACGACCTCTCGTCCCATCACCTGGCGTTTCAGGTGGGCATCGGCGTTGTCTTCGCCGGTGCGGTTGTGGCGATAGCGGCCGGTGGGCTCGTGGGGTGCCAGCTTCTCCAGCCATTCCTCGTAATCTTGGTGCAGGCCGCTCTCGTCGTCATTGATGAAGACCGACGCCGTGATGTGCATGGCGTTGACGAGGACGAGACCCTCTCGGATGCCGCTTTCCCGCAAGGCCGCTTCCACCTGGGGCGTGATGTTGAGGAAGGCGCGGCGGGTGGGAATGTGGAACCAGAGTTCTTTGCGGTAAGATTTCATGGTGGCCCGGCCATCTCACCGAGCGTCCTCACCTCCATCTCCGGTGCGAAGGGGAGCCGCTCGCGCCGCTGGCCGGCGCGGTTGATCCAGGCGACGCGCAGGCCGCAAGCCGCCGCGCCCACCGCATCCCACCCGTTAGACGATATGAAGGCGATGGCCTGCGCCTTCAGCCCCAGCCTCTCCATCGCCAGATGGTACACGCGCGGGTCGGGCTTATAGACACCGACCTCCTCCACCGAGAGGATGAGGTCAACCAGATCGCCCAGCCCCGTATTCTCCACCACCGCCGCCAACATGGCGGGCGAGCCGTTCGAGAGGATCGCCGTCGCCAGGCCGCCGCGCTTCAGGCGGGCGAGGGTATCGTGGACGTCGGGGTAACACTCCAGGTGCAGGTACGCGTCCATCAGGTCGCGCCGCAGCGCGCTGTCACTGATGCCGAAGGTATCCAACGCATAATCCAGCGCGTCCCCGGTGACTTGCCAGAAATCGGCGTGGTGGCGCATGAGGCTGCGTAGCCAGGTGTACTCCAACTGCTTCGTCCGCCAGAGGGCGGATACGCGGTCAGCGGCATCGCCCAGGCGCGGGCGAAACTTGCCGACGGCAGAATGGACGTCAAACAGCGTGCCGTAAGCATCAAAGACGCAGGCCCGAATATCTTGAAGTCGCGTTGCAGGCATGGCTTCTCCTTACATGCAGATGCTTTTAACCGAACGGTAGCCCAACCAGTTGCGAGAGGAAACCCTTCCAGAGAGCGATGCCCGCCATCTCCGCCACGCTCAGGGCCAGGCCGGCCGCGAGGTAGGCCGCGGCCTCGCGCCGCCGGGTGATCTTACCGTCTCGCCCCAAAATGAGGACGATGGCGACGGTGTTGGGCACTGCAAAGAGGATCAGAAGCCCCAGGGTGCTGAGGAGGGC
>JADYZS010000440.1 GCA_020853075.1 Anaerolineae bacterium
GGTTGACTAGACCGAAGGAGGCCTACCTATGCTGACCCCGCGCGAGCGTGTCCTGTGTGCCCTCAACCACGAAGAGCCGGACCGCGTGCCCATCTTCTTCGGCACCTCCGGCGCTACCACCATCCTCGCTCCCGGCTATGACCGGCTGAAGGCGTATCTAGGAATCAAGAGCGAGACGAAGGTATTCTGGCGTGCCCTGCAATATACCATCCTGGACGAGGAGGTGATGGGGCACTTCGGCTCCGACGGCAGGCCCCTCTTCGCGGGCGCGATCCCCTCTACCCTGGCCCGCGACATCTCGGACGACGCTTACACGGATGCCTGGGGCATCACCTGGGCGCGCGCTCCCGGCAGCATCTACTACGAAATCCCCGACCCACCGTTGCAAAACGCCACGATAGATGACCTGGAACGCTACCCCTGGCCCGACCTGGCTCATCCGAGCCGGTTCCAGGGTCTGGCCGCCAAAGCACGGGCCATCCAAGACGCGGGCTATGCCGTCGTGGCCTTGAGCGGGGTCGCCCCCTTTGAGCAAGCCTACGTCATGCGCGGCATTGAGAACTGGCTGACCGATATGGCCGGCAACCCCGAGTTTGCTCTCGCTTTGTTGCGCAAGATCACCGATCTGATGCGGGCCAGCGTCATCGGGTTGCTGGAAGAGGCCGGAGAATACATTGACGTCATCATCACGGGCGACGACCTCGGTTCGCAGAACGCTCCCCTCATCTCGCCGAGGATGTACCGCCGCCTCGTCAAACCGTTCCACGCGGAATTGATGTCCGCCATCAAGAGCAGATCAAAAACCAAGATTTTCTACCATTCCGACGGCAACGTCTATCCCCTGCTCAACGACCTGATTGAGGTCGGTGTGGACCTTCTCAATCCCGTCCAGGTCTCGGCCACCGACATGGGCGACACGGCACGTCTCAAGCGGGAGTTCGGCAACCGTCTCTCGTTTTGTGGCGCCATAGACACCCAGTGGGCATTACCTCGCGGCACACCCGACGACGTGCGTCGCGAGGTGCGCCGCCGCATCAAGGACCTGGGGCCGGGCGGCGGGTATATCCTGGCGGCAGTGCATTGCCTCCAGCCCGACGTGCCGCCGGAGAACATCGTCGCCATGTTTGAGGAAGCCATGAAGGCCGGACGATACCCGCTGGCGCTGTAACTATGAGTCACACCACCATCCCTGGACGGTGAGGCCGGGGTAGAAGGTGAGGGTTCCGACTTCCGCCCGCTGCGCGGGTAGAGAGCGATCTTCAGATGACAGGAGCGGCCATGGAGAGGGTACGAATCGGTTTCATCGGAGCCGGCGGCATTGCGCGCCTCCACTACCTGGGCTACAAAGACCACCCCAGGGCCGAGGTCTGTGCCATCTGCGACATAGACGAACGGCAACTCCAGCAGCGGGCTACAGAGTGGGGTATTCAGAAGACGTACACCGACTACCGTCAGCTCCTGGCCGACCCCAACGTGGATGCTGTTGAGGTGTTAACACCCCATCACCTCCATGCCCCCATCGGCATCGCAGCCCTGGCGGCGGGCAAGCACGTCTCCATGCAGAAGCCCATGGCGGTTAATGGGGCAGAGTGTGACGCCCTCATAGAAGCGACGAAGCGTTCAGGGAAACTATTCCGCGTCTTTGAGAACTTCATTTACTACCCGCCTATGATCAAGGCTAAGGAGTTGCTGGACTCGGGCGCCATCGGTGAGTCGCTCTCCATACGCATAAAGATCGTCCAGGGTTCCATGGGCAAGGGGTGGAAGGTTCCTTACACCAGGTGGGGATGGCGATTTGATCCGATCAAGGGTGGCCAGGGGAGGATCATGTACGATTACGGCTACCACTTCTTCAACCTTGCCAGGTGGTTCCTGGGCGAGGTGGAGAAGACCTACTCCTGGATCACGTATCGCCCTATCCGGCAAGAACTGGCAGAGCGCGGGGTGCGCCTCATCCAGGGCGTTGACCACGTCGTCCAGGCTGAAGGCGACGCCACGAAGGTGCAGGTTAAAGACGCCGACGCCTCCCTGCCCAGCGCGCAGGACATCCCCGCAGAATGGCTCATTGACAGCCCCGCCGTCGTCATCTGGAAGTACAAGAATGCCGAGAAATACGGCTCCCTTGAGGTGGTCACCTCCTACGACCTCCTGGTGCGCTCCAAATATACGCCTGAAGATGAGTGGGTGGAGTTGACGGGAACACGGGGGTTCATCTGGGTCAACCGATGTACCTCCATGCTGCTGGACAGGCCGCCAGTGGTGATGTACCGGGATGGCGTTACAACCGAGTTTTCCGACATGGACTCGGACTGGGCGGCAAGCTTCACCGCCGGTATGCACGATTTCGTGGACGCGATCCTCCAGGGCCGCCAGCCGCCATTGACGGGGGAGGAGGGGAAGAGGGTGCTCCAGTTCTGCCGCGCCGTACAACTTTCGGCCCAAGAGGGTCGCGAGGTACGACCGGAGGAGATAAAGTAGATACGGCGACGCGCTTCTTGGAGTTGGCGAGAGCCCCGCGAGCAAGGAGATAACCCGATGACGGAAAGCCCGGTGGAACGTCTGGCTAAGACACATCCCAATATGGAGATCTGGTGGGATTCGTCTCCTCTCATATACGAGAAGTGGGTTCAGGAAATGCTAGGAGCGGCCAACCCACCTCGGAAAACTGTGCTGGAGGAACAACTCAGACGGTTGTACGTCGCTGAGGATCCGGCCAGGAGCGTTTTTCGGGGCTGTACGACCAATCCGCCCTTCTCGTTGAAAGCGGTGAAGAGCGACCCAGAGTTCTGGGATCGGTGGGTGGAGGGCTTGATCCGATCACATCCTGATCTCGGTCAAAAAGAGATTTTCTGGCTCACCTACAAAGAACTGGTGAAGCGTGGCGCCGAGATGTACCTGCCCATGTTTGAGGCCACGAATTACCAGTACGGCTGGCTTTCCGGCCAGTTGGACCCTCGCCTTTCCACCGAGAAGGAGCAGATGCTTCAACACGCGGAGGAGTTGCACGCCATTCATCCGAACGTGATCGTCAAGGTGCCGGCCACCCAGGAAGGCATTGAAGTCCTCAAAGTCCTGACCGCCAAAGCCATCTCCACCAACACCACCGTTTGCTTCACCCTGTCCCAGATCCTCGCGGCGGCCAGGGCCGTCAAAGAAGGGATGGAGCTGGCTACACAAAAGGGAGTGGATTTGACGAAATGGCGCGCCGTCATTACCATGATGGTCGGACGCCTGACGGAGAGGGAGGCCCTGATAGAGCAGGCGCAATGGCGAGGGATTGATCTCTCTTGGCAAGACATCCACTGGTTCGGCATCGCCGTGTTCAGACGGGCTTATCGCATCTTCCAGGATAGGGGTTACCCTACCAAGTTGCTCGCTTGCTCTCTGAGAACTGGCCCCCTGGTGGCCGGCAAACCACGCTTCTGGGATGTGGAAAAAATAGCCGGGGGAGACGTTGTCATCACTCTTGCACCTTATGCCCTGGAGCCCCTCTTTGCTATCGGCGATAGCCTCATCTTCCGGCCTGAGATTGAGGAAGAGGTGCCTGAGGAAGTTCTGGATAAGATGGCAAAGATTCCTTTCTGTATCCAGGCTTACGACCCGAATGGGCTGTCGTTGGACCAATTCAACACGCACCCTTCAACGCTGTACATGATCGGGGAGTTCTCCAAAGCGGCCCAGGGCCTGGAAGAGTACGTCGGCCAGCGCATGGCCCTGGTCAGAGGATGAAGTTTAAGGAGAATGCGATGCTTCTCAAAGACAAAGTGGCTCTCGTCACCGGCGCCAGCAGAGGAATCGGCAGGGCCATTAGCCTGGGGTTCGCTGCCGAAGGAGCGAACCTGGTTATCTGCTCTCGGACGGAATCACAGATTCAGGAGTTGACGGCGGAGATTCGCGCCGCCGGACGCGAATGCCTGGGGGTCGTAGCCGCCGTTGAAAACGAGGCGGATGTCAACCGGATGGTCGCCGAAGCGCTGGCTACGTTTGGCCGCATAGACATCCTCGTGAACAACGCGGGGCTCTCCAACCCGAAGCCGTTTCTGGAGACGACGATAGCCGATTGGGACGAAGCCCTCAACGTTAATCTGAAAGGGTCCATCCTGTGTATGCGCGCCGTGCTGCCAGATATGCTGCGGCGGGGAGCGGGGAAGGTGATCAATATCGCCTCTGCCGCCGGTCTGCGGGGCCTGCCGGGGAGTCCCGCCTACGCTGCTTCCAAGGCGGCGGTGATTGCGCTGACCCAGGCGTTGGGCGACGAGTTGATGGAGAAAGGTCTTCGTATCAACGTGGTTTGCCCCGGCCCTGTCAAGACCGAGCTTCTGGACAGGTCAGCGGTCAGAAATTTCGTCGTCAAAAATCCCGCGACCATTCTCCCGACAGATGACGTCGTAGGTCTGGCTCTGTATCTGGCCTCTGATATGTCAGGTGGGCTGAACAGCCAGATCATTTGCTTGCGGAACTCCAACCGCTGGTGATCGGCCCGTGCCTAGCTGCCGGACATCCTCAGTGGTTGTGGGTATCTGCCGAAGGCGCAGACATGGTATTAAGGAGACCTTCCCATGATGACATCACGTGAGCGCATCCTGGCGGCCCTGTCTCACCGGCAACCCGACCGGGTGCCGCTGGACATCGGGGGGACGCGAAACTCTACGCTGGTTCTTGAGGCGTACGAGCAACTGGCAGCCCATTTCCGTGTCACGGCTGCGCCCAAGATCATGGAGCGGATGATGCGAGTAGTGGAGGTTGATGAGGGAGTCCTGACACCTTTACAGATAGACGTCCGTGGGGTCTATCCTGTTGGGGCGACTAAGGGGTTGGGAACCGACCTCGGGCCACGCCGTTATCGCGATATGTGGGGCATAGAGCGGGTGCAGCCTGAAGGGAGTTACTATTACGACCTGGCGGGTTCGCCCCTGGCGGGAGAGGTCAGCATCAGCGACATCCTGAAGTACCCCTGGCCCGACCCCGATGATCCCGGCTTCATCGCCGGCCTGGAGGAGAGGGTACGCTGGATCCGGGACAACACCGAGGCGGCTGCAATCCTGTCACTCCCTTCCGCCTTCGTGCACATCAGCCAGTATCTGCGTGGCTTTGAGGACTGGTTCTGCGATTTCGGCGCGAACCCCAAGCGGTTAGAGGTTCTTTTTGACGCCATCATGGATGTCACCATGGCTATCGCGAAGCGCCAGCTCCAGGCAGTCGGGCGCGAGGTGGATGCGGTACTCACCTCGGATGACCTGGGCTTCCAGAATACCCTCCTGGTAAAGCGTGAGCACTATCTCAGATACATCAAGCCGCGGCAGCAACGGTTCTTCCGGCAGATCAAGGATCTCACGCCGGCGAAGGTGGTCTTACATTCCTGCGGCTCGGTGGCCTCTATCATTGACGACCTGATTGAGATGGGCGTGGACTGCCTGAATCCCGTACAGCCGCAGGCTGCCGGCATGAATCCAGCTGAGTTGAAGAAGAAGTATCGGGGTCGGATGGCCTTCTGGGGCGGGACGGATGCGCAGAGCATCGTCCCGCGCGGGAGCGTGGCTGACGTGAAGCGGATGGTTGAAGAGTTGATTGAAGCCATGGGGGAGGGGGGCGGCTTTGTTTTCTCCAACTGCCACAATATCCAGCCGGAAGTCCCCCTCGCGAACGTCCTGGCTATGTTTGAGCACGCTTGGGAATATGTCCCGTCGTTCGCACACTAGATTGGAAAGGGAAAAACACGATGCTGCAAAAGGTTGAGCACGTCGGTATTCAGGTGCGGGACCTAGACCGATCTATCAAGTTCTACACCGAGGTCCTCGGGCTGACCCTGCGCAAGCGGGTGCGGCTGAACGAGACGACCGAACTGGCGTTCCTGCCCCTGGGCGAGTCTGAGATTGAACTAATCTGCAAGTCAACCGAATATACTTTTGCCCAGGAAGGCATCGTCAACCACCTGA
>JADYZS010000441.1 GCA_020853075.1 Anaerolineae bacterium
ACGCCACTGCTAGCATCCCCCCCACCAGCCAGGTGAAGACGACGAGCCACAGGATGCCGAGAGAGGTATAGCCAACCTGCTGGCCTTGAGGGATGCGCGTGGTCAGGGCCTCCCAGAAGATACTCAGGGTACGGTCGTCGCGTGCCTGGTTGGTGACGTAGTCCCAGGCCAGCGTGGAGAGGATGAGCGCGCCGATGAAAGCGTACGGCCAGATGGAGGAAATAGTAGAGCCGAGGAAGGCGGGGCCCCGGCCCGAGGCCGCCATCTGCACCCGCTGCTTCGCTTTGGCGCGGCGGCGCGCGGAGCGGCTCATCTCGGCGGCGAGCTGTGCTGTTTGAGCCTGAGGGCGAGCCGCGGTGGCGGGGGCCGTCTCCACCTCGCCGCCCAAGGCCAGCAGCCCCATGCCGATGAGCGCCAGCACGGCGGTCAGAGTCCAGAAATAGGTGCGGGTCGCGGCGATGGCGATACCGAAGTGGATCTCAATGAAATGCGCGACGATAGTCGCCAGGAGCGCGACGATGAAAAGCATCCGTTGCGGACTCAGTTCCCCTGCGCCGTCCCTTTGCGCACGGATCGCGGCGATGGTGACATACGAGATGAAGCCGGCGATGAATCCTGCGGGGATACCGACGCCCAGGAAACGCAGCGTCCCTTCCAGCAACAAAGGTATCAACGCGCCCAAGATGCCGCCGCCGACGAACAGGCCCACGAACAGGTTGCGCTCGCCACCGTTGGTAATGAGCCCCAGCCAGCGCAGGCTGTAGTAGAAGATGCTGCCGAACAGGAAGATGTAGGCCAGGAAGCCGAAGAAGCCAGTGATGACCAGGGAATCAAAGGTTTCGTTGTGGGAACGGTCGGGCGAAGCGTTGCGCGCCTCCAGATGCGCCAGATCGGGCGGGTAGAAGGGGTTGAAAGCAACCCACATGGATTCGGGGCCATAACCTATCAGGGGGCGGATGGGGTTGGCCGCGTCTGTGCTGCCGTCAGGATAAACGAGGGGGGCGTGGGGCAGGATCAGTTTTGAGGCCCCTTCCCAAATCAGGACGCGCACTTTGCCGGTGCCCTCGTCTGTCACCAGGACGCTGCCCAGCCGCCCGATGTAGGGAAGTTCCCGCAGAGGCGCCAGCGGCGTGTTGGGGAGGTTGAAGACGACCAGAACCCCCGCGCCTAAGAGGGCAATGACAATCCAGCTCAACCACAGCCAGTGCAGCCCGCGCCGCGTGACTACGAGGGCGATGTAGAGCACTGCGGTGATAGCGATGCCCAGCGCGCCCCCGGCCAACAACCCCGTAGTACCACCCACCAATGCGCCGAGCCATCCCAGTACCATCCACAAGAGGCCTACGCCCGTGGTCTTCCCCAAATCCTTCAGGGCCAGGCGGCTGGCTGAGCGCCGCCGCAGGCTCACCAAGCCAAGCAGAACGAAGATGTAGAGGCCGCCCAGCAGGCCCAGCCAGGGACCGCGGCTCTGGGTGAAATAGATGGCAACCAACTGTACACCGATGATGAAGAGATAGCATCCGGCCAGGATGGCGTCGGGGCCGGTGTCCTTGTCCTCGGTCATCAATCGCCCGAAGGAGCGCACCAGCCGCTCTAGCGTGATGAAGAAGGCCATGATGAGGTACGCGGCGATGAAGATGGCGTTGCCCATGTTCGCCGCCACGCGCTCGCTCACGTCGCCACCCCAGGGGAGAGGGTCAAGCCGGTAGTGTTGCAGGATGCCGTACAGGGAAATGGGGAGGCTGGTGAGGATGATGGCGAAGATGATGCGATCCAACTGCTCGCGCCGCCGCAGGTGGCCCAGCACCAGGGCAGCCACGATAACATAGGAAAGGGTCGTGTAGGTCCCCTGCATCCGCTGGTAGGAACCCCACAGGCTGACGCGCGGCAAGACCGAGAAAAGCGTGCTAAGGATATAGGCAGCAATGAGAAGCAGGGTAGGCAGAACGAGGGGAATCCGCAAGGCGGCGCGCCAGGTGGCTCTTCCTGCTGATCTATCGGCCAGAAGGTTGAGGGAACCGTCTCCCTGCCCGGCCTTCAGGCCGCCATCTATCGCTTTGACGGCCCACGCGCCCAGCATCACCAGGGCGATAGAGCGCAAGAGGCCCAGTTTGTCGGGTTCAAAGACGCGGTTGGAATAGACGTTGAAGAAAAGAGGGATAACGATGAGGGCAGCCAGCCAGCCCGCCTCAATGACCGCATCGCAAAAGCGACTGAGTTTGGTAGGCATAGATTACTGGAAATATTCTAACGTGCGGCGCAAACCTTCCTCCATCGGGATACGGGCGCGGAAGCCCAGGAGCCGTGCGGCTTTGCGCACGCTGGGCCGTCGGCGGGGCGGGTCCTCAAAGCGCGCGCCGTACACCTGCTCGTGAGGGAGAAAGATGATAGGCGAGCGCGAGCCGGTCACCACGAGAATCTGCTCCGCCAACTCGCGCACGCTCGTCTCCCGGCGAGAGCCGATGTTGAATATCTCGCCCGCGCCTTCGTCCTTCGTTGCCGCCAGAATCGTCCCGCTCACGGTATCGTCCACGTAGGTGAAGCTGCGGGTTTGTTTGCCGTCGCCGTGAACGGTGAGCGGCTCGCCTCGCAGCGCCTGTCCGACGAAACGGGCAATGACGCTGCCGTAACCCTGGGGGTCCAGGCGGGGGCCGTAGGTATTGAAGTAGCGCACGATGCTGACCCGCAGGCCCTCTTGCGAAGCGTAGGCCAGCGCCAGGTGTTCGTCCACCGCTTTCGCGGTGGCGTAGGCCCAGCGCGTCACCGTCGTTGGGCCCAAGATCCTCTCCCCATCCTCCCGAAAGGGGATGCGGCGGCTGCGACCATAGACCTCGGAACTGGAGGCCAACAGGACGGGCCGCCGGTAGCGCGCACACGCCTCCAGGACGTTTTCGGTGCCGCGAACGTTGGTGCGCAGGCCACCGAGCGGGTCTCGCACGACGTGGGCCACGCCTACCGCCGCCGCCAGATGATATACCATGTCGGCCTCGGCCACCAGGCGATCTACCAGGCCCACGTCCAAGATATCGCCCTGCACTAGTTGGAAGGCGGCGTGGCTGCATAAGTGGGACAGGTTCTCCGGGCGTCCGGTGCTTAGGTTGTCTAACGCCGAAACGGTATGTTCCTGAGCCAATAGCCGGTCCACCAGGTGCGAGCCGATGAAGCCCGCGCCGCCGGTAACTAAGATACGCATGGGTTGCATCTTACCTTATGAGGGGCAAAAAATCAAGTTGTCCGAAGATCGCCATAGAGGGTCAGAACTCGTTCTACCATCGCCGGCAAGTTGAACTCTCGCGCCGCGCGGCGGCGGCCTGCCTCTCCCATGCGGGCGCGCAGGCCGGCGTCGGCCAGGAGGGTGTTGATGGCCGCGGCCAGGGCCTGGGGATCGCGCGGCGGGACGACCAAGCCGGTTTCGCCGTGCAAGTTGACGTAGGACGTGCCCGTGCCCAGTTCGGTGCAGACGACGGGTAGCCCGGCGGCCATCGCCTCCACCTGCACCAGGCCAAACGCCTCGCTGGTGTGGCTGGCGGGGAGAACGAAGAGGTCGGCCAGATGGTAGAGGGCGGGGAGGTCTTCATCCAGCACGTCGCCCAGCCAGGCGATGCGCTCAGCCACGCCGGTTGCCCGCGCCAGCGCCTGCCAGGTCTCGGCCATGGGGCCGCTACCGGCGACCAGCAAGCGGGCGGGAACCTGGCTCAGCGACTGGATCAGGGTGTCCAACCCTTTGTAGTAGCGCAACCGTCCCACGAAAAGGAGGGTAGGAGAAGGAGGGGCGTCTGGCAGATACAAGGCCCGCGCCCGCGCTAAGTCAGGCTCCGGCGGCGCGGCCCGGAAACGCTCCAGAGGGATGCCATAGGGAATCAGTCGCAGTTTGGCCTGGTGTTGGGTCAGGTAGGTGCTGGCGCGCATAGGTGGGCTGGCGATGATGATGGCGTTCACGAAGCGGAGTACCTGCCGCATCAGCGGGAGGTAGAAGCGTAGGATCGTCGCCTGGCGCACGATGTCGGCGTGATAGGTGAGGACTGTGGCCCGCCCGCGGCGCAATAGCCACTGGCTGACCTCGCCCACCGGGTAGGGAAAATGGAGATGCACTACGTCAGGACGCTGGCGTAGGAGTTGCCAGGGTAACGCAAAACTGACAGGGGTAGAGGCGATGGTAGCCAGGCGCGCGGCCTTCACGACGCGCACGCCGTTGAAATCCAGGATTTCCGTGCGTGCGCCGCGGCTCGTCACCAGCACCGCCACCTGGTGGTCCTGCGCCGCCTGCGCCTCGGCCAGCAGCCTGACGTGGTTCTCAATGCCGCCTAGGACCGGATGGTAGTCTTTGTAGATGTGGAGGATGTTCATCGGTTCAGGCCAATCTCAAGAGCCCGTGGTAGTGCAGCCAAACCGGAGATCTATTCG
>JADYZS010000442.1 GCA_020853075.1 Anaerolineae bacterium
ATGCTCTCGCTGCCGCTCATCGCGCCAGACGGCCAGGCTGTCCAGGTAGGTCAATCCCCCTTCCAACAGTGTCAGCAGGTAGTTGGCGTCCTTCGTGGAGGTCTGGCGCTGGCCGCCCACGGTGACGTACACCGCCGAGGTGTGCGCGCCGATGTCCAGCGGCCAGACGACCCACATCTTCCCGCGGCCATAGCAGCGCGCAGCGAGCCAGGAACTCTCATTGATCCGCAGGTTGGTGCTGAGACGCGCCGAGAGGCCATCGGGCGCGGCCTGGGCGCGCGCCACAACCTGGCCGTTCTGGACGATCTCAATGAACTCAAAGGGCTGAGCAGAGTGGGCCGTTGCCAGGACCTGCATCGTGCCGCCGCCCGCTGGCAAATGGATATCGTCGCCCGGCGCGCGGCCCTCAACTTCCAATTCAATGAGCGGGCCGCTGCTGACGAAGGTGTGGCCGCGCCGGATCGCCCGGCACCAAGCCTCGTGGTTGAACTCCTCCTGCCTGCCCAGGCGCGCGTAGGTGCGCAAGGCTCCCACCGCCATCCCGTTGGACATCTTATCGGTGCCGCCGACGGCAGGGAGCCGGTAGCCGCAGTTCAGATAGCGATACCACTGGGCGATGCCGGGGAATACGAAGGGTGAGTCGCCCCAATGGCCGCCGGGTGGCACGTAGGGCGCGAAGTCAAACCAGCGCACCTCCGTCGCCTCTATCTTCCCCAGCACAATGTTGGCGACGACCTCGGCGTGGGGCGTCGGCATGAATTGGGTGACCACCAGCCCGCCTTGCGCGCGGCAGGCATCGCACCAGTCGGCCAGCGCGACCTTCTCCCAGCCGCCCAACTCGTCCTCGCTGGGCCCGCCGCTGGAGAGGGGCAGCACCGGCTGTCGCAGGCCGAGGAGAAAGATGTGGCCCATGACGTGGTGGCGGTTCTCGCTGTCTATGCGGATGAGGTGCTCCGCGGTGGAGGTCGGCGCGAGCGAGCCGATACCATGCTCCACGTTGGTGTAGAACCGGCCAAACTGCGCCGCCAGGATGTTGGTCACGTTCAGGTCTTCTGCGGCGACCTCCAGCGCCGCCGTTGCCGGATCCAGGAAGTGCACGTGCACGTCGCCGCAATAGTAACCTCGTTGGCGGGCGTCCGTCCAGCGGCGCAACGCCAGGCGCAATTCGCTTTGGCCGGGCGAGATGGTCAGCGCCTCGCGCAAGGGCGCATATTCAAAGCCGCGCACGATTTCCGCATAGACCGGGCCTACGGGGAGGTTGGCCTCAAATCGCCCTGGCACGTAAGCATAATTGGTGCTCCCCAGGCGCAGGTCGCCACCGATGTCCTCGCCCCAATTGGCGTTGACGTCGGGCGTGTGCCCGCGCGGCGGCAGATATTCGCCATCGGGGCCGCGCAGGTGAACGCGAACGGGAATCTCGTGACCCGTGTCCGCGTCCACGACGCGCACCCGCACGCGCGCCTCCTGCGCGTGCGCGACCTGAACGCGCGCCTCTCCACCGGCAGAGCGAGCCTCGCCTGCCGCCACGTCCCGCCAGGGAATTTCCCAGGCCATCGCGCCGCGGCGGATGGTCAAACCGGCGTCGTCCGCAGCATACACCTCTGCATAAATCGCCTGGGGTAATACCTCTGCCGGCGCATCCCCCCAGCCTTTGACCGGCGCATCCTGCCACGTCTCCGGCGTGGGCGGGTTGGCGGCGACGGCGCGAACGACCTGGCCGAGATCCACCGAGAGCGATACGCTGTGCTCTTGGCCGGTGGGAGGCACGGCAACGACCTCCGGCTCCGGCAGATAGGTCGCGGACGCCGTGCTTGCTGCGGCTGGTACGGCTGTGCTCTTGCCCGGCGGGAGCAGAGCAATGCGAACCGCCGTGCGCCGCGACCGCCGGAGCGGGTTAGAGGAGTCGCGAGCCAGGGTGATACCGCCGACGACCACAATATCCGCATGGCGCGCTGCCAGTTCAACGGCGACCACCGGCTGATCAGGCATAGGGTTCTCCGCCGCCCAGAGCCAATACGCTTGCGGGCTCCCGTCGGAGGTGATGCCGGTGTGCTCTCTGGCAGACCTGGCGAGGCGCACCGGGCGCGGCTCGTCGTGGCGGACCGTGGCATAGCCTTGAGTCCCCAAGGCAGGCTGGCGGGCCGCGATCTCAAAGCGGCGTCGGACCGGCCAGGCCACGCGTTCACCGTTCGCCAGAACGATGGTGTACGTCGCAAGCAGTTCGCCGATCTGCGCCTCCGGCCCTTCCACGTCGGTGCAATGGGCGAAGACGAGGCATCCCGCCAGCGCAGGTTTCGGCAAGGTGACGATAACCTGCTGCGGAAGGTTGGCCGCCGGGTCGCCGCTTATCGTGAGCCAACAGAGTCCGTTATTCGCTGCCGGGTCGGCCAACGTGAAGGGAATGCCCCAGAACCGGCGCTTGCCGAAAGGAAAACCTGTCAGCAAGGCAGCCAGGTCGGGGCGCAACGTGCGCACCAGCGGCCCCCCTGGCAGCCAGCGCCAGCCTTCGGCGCTCCGGCCCGCCTCTGGCCCGGCGTTCGCGTAAGCACTCAAGTCCAAAGGCGTGAACTTCACGTCATCTGTGATCTGGTTCACCCTACCCCTCCTCGGCACAAAATCGTGACCCACGCAGCCTGGCAACTGGCCCCCAACTATCCCCCCGACCCTTTTCCTCCCCCTGACAAGGGTAGGTATTTTTGTGAGTGACCTACTGCGAGAGTTTGATCGCCCCTCACCC
>JADYZS010000443.1 GCA_020853075.1 Anaerolineae bacterium
GAGCCATAGTAGCAGGAACCCTCCGTAAAGTAGCGGAGGGTTCGTTGTTGAGCGATATGAAGACTTCCGGTGCTTCTCCCTCCGCTTCGGGGCTGGAGCGGAAAGAGGCCCTGGCCGAGCAGAAATTCCACGGTGCGTAGAGCGGCAAACCGGTGCCCCGCGGGCGTCCAATGGCCGTCGTGACGGAAATGGAGCGACTGGGAAGACCGGGCTACCTCGGCGCGGAAATCAGGCAAGAGATTGTGATAGGGAATATCGGCCCGGCTTCCGGGATGGTCGTTTATGTTGCGTTTTCCATCCCAGGGATTTTTGCCCACAGCGCGTCGTCTTCCAGGTGCAACAGGCGCGCGGGCGTGACGACGTTGTGCAGGTTCACTCCCTGCGGAGCGACGGCCAGCACCCGCAGATAGTTGTCGGTCAGGCCGGACCAGACCAGGCCCTCCTCGCCCATCGCAGGCTGCCCCTGCCCCTCCCACAACACCGGACGCGTCTGGCCCAGGAAACGGCGACGCACCGCGCGCCCGCTCCTGACGTCCATCTCCCTCATAGCCGCGTTGCGCTCGCGCTTTACCTCGGCAGGCAAATGGCCGGGGAGCCGCGCGGCTGCCGTCCCCGCGCGCAGCGAGTACGGGAAGACGTGAACGTGCGCGAACTCCATCGTCTCCACGAAGGCCAGGCTTTGGGCGAACTCGTCGTCGCTCTCGCCGGGACAGCCGACGATGACGTCGGTGGTCAGCACCAAGTCAGGGATGCGGGCGCGGGCCGTCTCGGCCAGGTGCGCGAACTGGGCGGTAGAGCAGCGCCGGGCCATGCGCTGGAGCGTGGCATCGCAGCCGCTTTGCAACGGCAGATGGAGATGAGGGCACAGGCGCGGATCGGCCCACAAGTCAAAGAAATCCGTGTCCAGATCAAAGGGTTCCAGCGACGAGAGGCGCAGGCGGCGGATGGGCGTTTTCGCCAGGAGGGCGGCTGCCAACGCGTGCAGATTCGTGCCCAGGTCGCGACCATAGCCGCCAAGATGCACACCCGTCAGCACCGCTTCCTGCACGCCTGTTTCGGCCAGGGCCGCGACCTCGCTCGCCACCGCCTCTAGCGGACGGCTGCGCTCGCGCCCCCGCGCCACGGTCACGATGCAAAAGGTACAGTGGTTGTTGCACCCATCCTGTACTTTGATGAAGGCGCGGGTGCGAGAGAAGGGGAACGGCGCGCTGTCGGTGGACAGAGGGAAGGCGGGCACGGATACTCTGCCGTCCTGAGAGGACGATGAACTCTGAAGGTCTGCACCCTCTTCCAGCAGGGCCAGGAGCCGTTCCTTATCCCGGTTGCCCACCACCCAACGCACCTGTGGCAGCATCCTGACCTCTGCCGCCTCCAGTTCGGCATAGCAGCCGGTGACCATCAGGCGGGCAGCAGGGTTCGCCCTAGCGAGCGCGCGCGTAGCCTGGCGCGAGCCACGCGCCGCGTCGTGGGTCACGGCGCAGGTGTTGAGGACGCAGACTTCGGCCTCGCCTGCCGTGGGCACGACAACGTGGCCCGCGGCTATCAGGCTGCGGGCCAGGGTTTCCATCTCGCTAAAATTTAGACGACAGCCCAGCGTCTCCAGATAAACCTTCATAGTCGTCACCTGGCCGACACCAGCTAGGATACCATAGGGCGGATGAGGCTGTCAATTCGTACCGTTCTTCCGGCTGTTCAGCATGACGTAAGAACGGGCTTTGACGGAGCCTTGGTCCGAATCCCGAATCTGGTTTTTATTGACAAAACCGGCCAGACGTGGTACATTAGCAGCGAACCAACTGTCCCATCGTCTCGTGCCGAAGTGGCGGAATTGGCAGACGCGCTGCGTTCAGGGCGCAGTGGGCAATAGCCCATCGGGGTTCAAATCCCCGCTTCGGCACCTCTGCTGGCACACATCCCAGATCGGCTCTACGATGCTGGGATTTCTTGTCCGGTATAAGGACGGCAGACATGGCACGAAGTACCCGCCGGACGTTCCACATACCCCGCCCCACGCGCCAACAATTCCTCAAATTCGCCTTCCTGGCTTTGGGCCTGTGGTTCTTGAGCCATTACTTCCTGGAAGTGTGGGAATACATGGGAGTGCGGGCCGAAGAGGCGCGGTGGCAAGAGGCCGTGAACCAAGGGGAAATGCGCCACGCTGCCCTTGAACAGCGGCTGGACCAGGTGCGCGGCGACCCTAATGTGGAAAAGGTTGCCCGCGAGGGCCTCGGCATGGCGAAGCCGGGGGAGCACGTGGTGCGCCCCCTTCCTTATGATCCGGCAGACGTGGCGGCAAGCGCCGATAAAGAAATAGACGGACGCCCGACCTGGCGCCAGTGGTGGGATCGTTTCTTCACTCCTGACGATAACTGAGTTCTCAGTACGCTTCGGGCCACCAAGGTAGATCCCAACGCATAGAGCGCGGATGACGCAAATGCTAGTGCTTCCCCGGCGAACTCCGCGCTCTTTGCGTTGTAGGATGACGATACCTACGAGGTGCAGATGCCGCTTCTTGACCAGTAGCCTGCGCCCTCGCAGGATAAGTCGCAGGGCCAGCGCTCCCCAGGCGCTGGCCCTGTGCTATTTATGAAAAGCCTGACACCGGATGAAATCTGGCGGCAAATGCCCCGGTTTCACACAAAAGAACCGGCCGCACCCTCACCAGGGGGTGCGGCCAATTACGCCCAAAGAGCGGTGATCCCGTTGTATCTATTGCATGGATTGCGCTATCGGCAGCAGTGCTGACAGCGGGAGGTCATAGGAATAGACGCGGCGCTCAACGTCTGGAGTCCACC
>JADYZS010000444.1 GCA_020853075.1 Anaerolineae bacterium
GGCGGCGGCGATGTACAGCCAGTATTACGCGGCCTTCCTGCCCCTGGCGCAGACCGTCTATGTCCTGGCTCAGGGGCGGCGCGCTCGCAGCGTTCTGATACCGTGGCTCGCGGCGCAGGCCGCGCTGGCTCTGCTGTATCTTCCCTGGCTCCTCTATGCGGGGCCGCAGTTGGCCGGCTACGTGGCCCAGAAAGTGGTGTTGGATGCCGACCGCGCTTTGGTTCCGTTGGATTACTTTGGTCGCCACCTGACCGCTTTCGCCGGGGGCCATTTTGAGGGAATGTTAGCCCCCTGGTGGCCGGTGGGCCTCTTGCCGCTGGTGGGCGTGGGCGTTTTGTGGTATAGGCTCCACAACCTCTCTTCTCCCCCCTTCCCCCCTCTCCCCGAATCGGGGAGAGGAGGGGGGAAGTCCCGTGGGCGTAATCGCCATACGGGATGGGGGGTGGAGAGAGGTTCCTCATCGGGGTGGGGGCCTCTCCCCTTCCTGGCCGCACAGGCGGTTATTCCATTGCTGCTGGGTTTCCTCGTCAGCCTGCGCTACCCTTTCGTGCCGCCGCGCTTTGAACGGCTTCTGCTGCTGGCCTTGCCGCCTTGCATCCTTCTGACCGCGGTCATCTTGGCCCGTCTTCGTACCATAACCCTCGTTTGGGGCCTCGCTCCCTTCGTCGCCGTCGCCGCCCTCTCCCTTGTCGGGTTCTACACAGTTCCCCGCTACACTGCCGACGACTATCGCCCGCTCATCGCCCAGGTAGAAGGGATGGGCGGCGCGGGCGATATGGTCTATTGTGTCTTCCCGTGGCAGGTGGGCTACTTCCGCAGTTATGGCCGCAGCCAGGGCCCGCGCCCGGTTCTTAGCCCTGCCCCTGATTGGAGCGCGGCTGCCCGCGCGCCGTTGCAGTCCGCGCTGGCCCAGGAGCAGCGCATCTGGTTCCCAGAACACCTTGCCTTAGGCGCGATCCTGGAACGCCAGGCCGAGGCATACCTCCTTGAGAACGCTATCCCTGTGCTGAACGAATGGCAAGGACCCCACACCCGCCTGACGTTTTGGGCGCCTATCCAGGGCCTGGCTCCTGGCCCCGGCCCGGTGCAGTTCTCAGGCGGCCTGACGCTGCTGGCCTCGCACGTGAGCAATGCGCCGGTAAACGCGGGCACGGGCCTGGTTGCCGTGGAGTTGGCGTGGCAGATAGAGGGCACGTGGCCGGAGGAGACCTACCGTGTCGGGTTGCGCCTGGCCGACGCAGGAGGCCGTACCTGGGCGCAGCGAGATAGCGAACCCGTGGGCGGAACTGATCCCGTCTTCCGGTGGGATACCGGTGAAAGAGTGACAGACCGGCACGGCCTTTGGGTTCCGGTAGGGACGCCGCTGGGCGATTACCAGGTGCGCCTCAGCGTCTATCGCGCCCGCGATGGCCGCGCCCTGGATCTGCTGGATGCGAAAGGCCAGCCGCAGGGGGTGGAATTGGTGCTGGCGCCCGTGCGAGTCGCCCTGCCGGAGACGATCCCGCCTGTATCTGCGCTCCCCGTCCAACACCAGCACGCCTGGGATTCCGGCCCGCTGCGGCTCCTGGGGTTCAGCCTGCCGCTGAGCGAAACGTTCCGGACGGGCGGTGATCTGCCGCTCACCCTCTTCTGGCAGGCGCGCCGGGCGCCCGGCAAAGATTACCTGGTGAGGTTGCGTCTGACCGACGGCACAGGGAAAGAGGTGGCGCGCCAGGAATCGCTGACGGCCTGGCCCACAGGAACCTGGCGCGCGGGCGAACTGGCGCGCGACCCGCAACCTTTCCATCTCCCCGCAGACTTACCCGATGGCCGCTATCGCCTGGAAGTAGCGCTGGTGCGCGCGTCCCAGGCAGGAGCCTCTGAAACAGCACGGGTACGCTGGCAGGCACTGGCAACGGTGGCGGTGCAGGGTCGCCCCCACCATTTTACCCGTCCCCAACCGCGCTATCCGCTGGACGTTGTGTTTGGAGAGGGAGCCAGGCTGGTCGGCTACGACCTGGAGGCAGAGGCGCGTCCGGGCGGCCAGGTGCGCTTGACTCTATACTGGCAGGCAACCGCGAAGATGGGCACTTCCTATACCGTCTTCGTCCACCTCCTGGCCCAGGATGGACGCTTCGGAGGGCAGCACGACAGCATCCCTAGCAACGGCGCTCTACCGACTGCGGGCTGGGTCGTTGGCGAATTCCTGTTGGACGAGCACCTCTTCAACATCAAGCCGGAGGCAGAGCCGGGGTTATATCGGTTAGAGATCGGCCTTTACGAGCCGGTCGGCGGTCAGCGGCTCCTGGTGCGCGGCGTCGCGGTCCAGGAGTTGAGCGACCATCTCATTTTGGAAGGGACGCCGATTACGATAGAATGAGGGTGAGAATACGTAAAGCGTAAGGAGGTAAGAGTATGAGCGAGGAAAAACGAGCGGAGAGCACCCTGGCTGACGAACTGCGCGAACTGGGCAAGCAACTGGGCCTGGCGCTGCGCGCGGCCTGGGAGAGCGAAGAGCGCCAACAGATGGAAAAGGAACTTGGCGAGGGCCTGAAAGACCTGGGCAAGCAGATTGAACAGGCCATGGCCTCGGCCAAGACCAGCCCACAGACCCAGAAGGTGAAGGAACAGATGGGCCGCGTGGTAGAGACGGCGCGCCAGAGTGAGGCCGTGCAGGAGATGCGCGAGGGGGTGGCTTCAGGCTTGCGCGAACTCAACGAGGAACTGCGGAAACTCGTAGAGAAGATGCAGCAGAGGCAAGGCCCGGCCGGCGGAGAGCCGCCTGCTTCCGGCTCCCCCCCCGACCAAGAGGGGGCCGCAAAGCAGTAAGGCGCCGGCTGAACGGTTGCTCGTTCTACGTATGTGAGACACAAATAAATAAGGAGCGGGTTTTCACCCGCTCCCGATTTTTCGCGTCCTCCTCTCGTCCCGTTTGCCCAGAACGGCGAGAGGAGGACCCAGCCAGAAAGGAGGAGAGTCGCAGGCTCAGTCCGTGCGGACACCCTGCAACTATATAATACAACAGTTTGGTCTTTTGCGCATCAGCGCACGTGCCAATCTTCACTAGGCCAAAATGCCTACTGAGCGTAGTATTATGTACATACGGAACCGATTTCTGCCCGCCATCGTCCTAAGGTTGGAACCCAAAAGGTCTTTGGAGAGAGTTTTAGGGCTATCCGCTAATCGGCTACGCCGACCGTCTCGTCCCCTGTGCCGTGCCCGGCCAGCCTGTCGGCTTGCCCTGCGTACTCGCCGCTTGCGCCCTACGGGTGCGGGCTTCCCATCGCCGAGTACGGCTGGGCGTACACGGCGCCGACTAGGTGCCGCTTGCGCCCCTGTGCCGTGCCCTGCCGTCTCGCACCCTGTGCCGTGCCCTGGCGGGCACGCCAGGGCGAACGGCCGGCGTGCTGCCGGTTCTCGCGGCACGAACGGTGGACGGCGGTCACGGCCAGCCTGTCGGCTTGCCCTGCCGAGTACGGCTGGGCGTACACGGCGCCGACTAGGTGCAAGCGAGGCGAACGGCTGGCGGCGCAAGACGCCAGGCAAGCGAGGCGAACGGCTGCGCTCGGTTCCAATGCTCAACCCATCGGGACTAGGGGCCAGTATGCTCTAACCCAGTCCCCGACTGGGTAACATCGCTGGCCCCTTTTCTGAGGATAAACTTGTAGGTAGCCGTCTGCCTGTCTCTGTCTCAGACTTCGCCTGCAAGGGTTCAGATGATATGGAAGACGGTCTGGCGACCGTCTAGCGGGTAGCATCCCCTCGGCGTGAAGGCCACGTCCTCCTCACGGCCCAGACGTACCTCCTGGCTGTCCCATTCGGGAACCGGCCCTGTGACCGACAGTTCCATCGTGAACGCGTAGTTGTGGTTCAGCACTACGTCGCCGCGGCCTGGGCACGATTCCTGCTCCCAGGGGAGGCCGATCAGCGGGCCCGGCTCGTGCAAGAAGAGGCCGAGGGAGTGAGAATACACCCTCGGGTTGGGGACCCCCTCGTTGCGCGCCCGCGTCAGGATGTTCTTCAGGAGTTGGTTGCCGGTGAGGCCCTCCCTGAACTCGGCCATAAAGATATCCTGGAGGCGCGTGGCCTCGGCCATCAACTTCTGCAGGCCCGTTGGTGCTGCCAACTCGCCGGGCCGCCGCACGTAGGCCAGTTGCTGGTGATCGGAGTTCAGGCGCAGGTAGCGAATCCCCACGTCGCAGTGGATCAGGTCGCCGGGCCGGATCACCCGGTCATCCGACCCATAGGTCGCCTTCATCTCGTTGCTGCGGATGATGCTGAAGTACGGCTTGAAGGAGACTTCCAGACCCAGGTCGGCGGCGCGCTGCCAGTAGTGCCATTCCAGGTCGGGGGTGGTGGTCACATGGGGCACGATAGCGCGACGGCTGAAACACTCGGCGATGAGGGCGTGGGCCACCTGCACGACGTGCTCATAGACGCCCAACTCGTCGTCGGTGAGGGTCGCCAGCCAGCGCGTCGCCACTGGCTCGGCAGATACCAGTCGCTCTACGTATTTCGGGGGCAACTGCTGAACCAGTTGCGTATAAAGGTTGTGCGTCAGGCCGCCTGCCGCCCATGCAACGGAGCCGATGTTGAGGCCGATGCGCTGCGGGTCTCGTTCCGCAATGATCTGTCGCAGGAGCGGCCACTGCTCGCGCTCTACCTGGCCTTTGTACGGCCTGTCGTAGAGGTCGTGGGTGTTGGTGCCGGAGAGGTTGATGCGCTCAACGCCTCTCTCGCCTCCCCGGTCGTAGAAGACCAGGATTTGCAGGATGGGACACCAGGTATCCGGCGGGATGAGGGTGGTGAAGACGGGGTCCAGGTTGTCCTCCTGGCAGAGGATCAGCCACATATCCAGCCCCGCCTCGCGCATCGCCACTGGCAGGATGGTATCCAGCCGCTTTTTGAGGATGCGATGGATCACGTCGGCCCGCTGCCGCAGCGGCAGAATTATCGGAAAGAGCTCCTTTTCTACCTCTGCGGATGATTTACCGCTCATAGTAGACCCTCCCAACGGTTTTGTGGGCTATCATGAAGAGATAACATAGATCGCTAGGTCACCTTGAGTGATTTGAAAGATTTGACCTGGGCTGTGATGGCGCGTTCCGTTGGCAGCCGCTCAATGCTCGTCGCGCCAAAGAACCCTACAATCCCCGGCATCTTCGCCAGCGCCGTCCCCACCGCCTCCGGCTCATCAAAGGGTCCGCCGTGGCAGATCACCAAGATCTCCTTGTTGACCTTGCGTCCGGCGTCGGCAATGGCCACCACTCGCTCGCTGGCCTGATCCAACGTCAAGGCCACGCCCGCGCCGATGGTTCCCCCGGTCGTCAGCCCCACGTGGGCTACCAGCAGATCGGCCCCTGCTTTTGCCATTGCCTGAGCCTGATCCGTGTCAAAGACGTAGGGTGTCGTCAGGAGGTCCATCTCGTGGGCCAGGCGGATCATCTCTATCTCTTTGTCATAGCCCATCCCCGTCGCTTCCAGGTTAGCCCGGAAGGAGCCGTCAATCAACCCCACCGTAGGGAAGTTCTGCACGCCGCTGAACCCCATCTCTTGCAGTTGCTTTAGAAAGACCGGCATCAACCGGAAGGGGTCGGTGCCGCAAACCCCTGCCAATACCGGCGTCTTCTTCACGATGGGGAGCACCTCGGCAGCCATCTCCACTACGATGGCGTTGGCGTCGCCGTAGGGCATCAGTCCCGCCAGGGAGCCGCGGCCCGCCATGCGATAGCGCCCCGAGTTGTAGATAATGATGAGGTCCGCACCGCCCACCTCGGCGCACTTGGCCGAGATGCCTGTGCCCGCGCCGCAGCCGACGACGGGCTTCCGCGCCGACACCTGGGCGCGCAGATTCTGCAATGCCTGTATCCGTGTGATGAAAGCCATGCTCTCTCCTTTGCGCCTTATTTCTTCAGCATCCCCAGCAGCAGTGCCACCGACTTGTCGGCGAAGGGTGGTTCGTTGATATTGGCATCCATCTCAATGACCAGGATGCCTGGCTTCACGTTCTGTTTGATTGCGCTAAAACAGGCTCCATCCGCCTCCGGATCCCAGTAGGGATTGCCAGGGCTGTCCAGCATGGAGACCCCCTTCAACGGCAGCAAGATCGCCACCGGTCCCCGCGCTGCGTTAGCCGCGCGCGCGATCATTTCCCCCATCGTGCGTTTTTCCGCCACGCTCGTCCGCATCAGGGTGACATTAGGGTTCCATTTGTAGAGATTGCGGTTCTTATATTTCTCCGGTACAGTATCAATGCCCCAGAAGTTGCACATATCCACGCAACCCGGCACCAAGACCGTGGGGATGCCGGCGCGGGCCGCAGCCATCATGCGGTCGGGCCCGGCGGAGAAGACACCACCGCACACCTGGTCGGCCAGTTCGGTGGTGGTAATGTCAAGGCTGGCAGTGATGTAGCCGTCGGCGATCAGCCCTTCCATCGTCTTGCCGCCTGTGCCAGTGGCGTGGAAGACTAGCACCTCATAGCCTTTCGCTTCTAACGCCGCTCGCGCCCGGTTGACGCAATCGGTGGTGTTGCCGAACATGCTGGCCGTGATGAGCGGCTTCGTCTCCCGCGCCTCCGGCAGTTCCTGGCTCACCATGCCAGCGATAGCCCCGGCGGCGTTGGCATAGATGCGGCGGCTGATGGAGTTGATGCCCGCCACGTCCACCACCGAGGGCATGAAGGTGATGTCCTTGATGCCAGCGTAGGCTGAGACATCGCCGCCGCCCACCGTGGAAGCCATCGCTTTGGGGACGCCAACCGGCAAGGCGCGCATGGCGGCAGTGGCGATGGAGGTGCCGCCTGTGCCCGCCATGCCGAGAATACCGCCCAAGCGGCCTGCCTCGTAGAGATCCTTGACAACTTTGGTCAGGCCCTCCGCCATGACCCGCATGGCCTCGGCCTTGTCCTTCGCGGCCCGCAGGGCCGCGAGGCTGCTCCCTCCGGCACGAGCGACGTCGTCGCTGCCGATTTCAGGCTGGAATGAGGGATCACCTAGCACGCCGAAATCCACGACGATGGTCTCCAGGCCGCGCGCCCGGATCAGATCGCGCGCGAAACGGAACTCCTCGCCCTTCGTGTCTAGGGCACCGACGAGAACCACGGGCTTTGGCATTGTATCCTCCTTGTCCGCCATCGGATGAAATCCGACGGCTGTATGGTTATGCTAAGCCCGCTTTGCGGGCTTTATAGCCAGCTGCCGTCGGTTTTTAACCGGCGGTCACCGCCTTCAACGAAACAAGATAGCACCTCCACGCTCCACCTCATGACTTTGACAGGACCCTGACAGCGCCTTCCGGCCATGCCGCAAGGGCTTCACAGCTGCCCCTGGTAAACTTGATGGTCCCAGAGGGTCGCACCAAAGCGGGGCGGCTCGCTTCGCAGCACGGCGATAGCATCATGACAGGCGTCAGTGAAACAGCGGCGGTGGCAGTAGATGGTGTCGCCAGCCATGTGAGGCGTCGGCAAGACGTGAGGGTGCCGGCGGAACCACGCCTCGGCCGGTGGTGGCTCCGGTGCGAAGACATCTACCGCTGCGCGCAGCCCGCCCGCCTGGATGCGCCGCCACAGCGCGTCTTGCTCCACCACCGCCATGCGGGTGACAAGCACGAACAGGGCCCCCTCCGGCAGAGCGTTGATGACGGCCTCGTTGATGATCTTGTGCGTCATCGGTGTTGGCGGGATGCCGACGACGAAGACCTCGCTAAAGCGGGCAAGTTCTATCAGCGAAGGCAGTCGCCGGGCGCCCACCCGCTGCAGTGTCTCGTCGCCAACGAAGGGGTCATAGACGCCGATCTCGCAGCGGAATGGAGCCAACAGTTCGCTGTAGCGGCGGTTGATGCTCCCGAAGCCAGCCAGACCTACCCGCCGTCCGGTCAGGTCTCCATAGACGAAGCCGGGGAGGTCGCAGGGGGCCGGCTTCCACCCACCCCGGCGCACCTCCTCTATCCCAGCCGGGATGTCGCGGATGAGGTTGAGCGTCATCGCCAGGGCGAACTCTGCGACAGAGGGGGTCATGCTGCGAGAGGTGTCAACAACAGCGATGCCCCTCGCTGCCATCTCCTGAAAATTGAGCCAGCCGCCGAAGCGGTTATCAAAGGTGCCTGCCAGCACCTTCAGACGCGCCGCTCGCCGCCAATCTCCAGGCGTTGTGGCCGGCCAGAACCACGGACTGACAACTACGGCTGTGGCCTCGGGCAGGCGCTCCAGAAAGCGGGCCGGCAGCTCCTTCTCGCCGGCCTGTTGATGCACCGTCTCCACGGAGCCTGCCGCACGCAGCATCTCGGACCCTTCGCCGATTACAGCCTCTTGACCGCCATACCACCCTGCCCGCAAAACCAGAAAGCGCATCGGGATGCCTTTCCTTTCCGAAACGTGGTGGCTTACCCACCCTTTCGCCGCTCAAGCCGCGGACGTTACGGCCTGCCGGGCCTGGGCGAGATACTCCTGCACTCGGACCGGCTGGCCGGTGCGGCTGCTCTCAACGGCGGAGAAGACCAGCGCAACCGACTGCAGGTTATCCTCCACGTTGGTCTCCATGGGTTCACCCCCGTCTAACCAACGAACGAACTTTTCAATGAGCCAGGTGTTAGCCCACTTTGGCTGCTGCAGAAGGGGAATCTCCTCCCCCTGTCCCTCCGCCTCTTCATGCCAACTCCTTGAGGGATCGTACGCGAAGCGTTCAAGCCGCCGACGACTGAGGACGAGAGTCGCCCTCTCGCACTCGGCACGCAGGTACTCCCTAGCCCAGCCGTTCAGGCCAACGGCGTTGGTCGTGGCCCCCTCATACAAGGCGTGGCTCCCGTTGCCGAAGTGCAACGTCACCAATCCCTGCGAGTCACCGGCATACTCGCCCCAGGGAGGGTTCCAGGTCTGGGCATAGATCGTATCGCACGCCGCGCCGGCCAGATCGGCCAGGATATCCAGGTGATGAACGGCTCCCTCAATCATCAGAGGGTCTGGGATCTCGTGGCGAAACCGGCCCCATGACGCGAATGTCCGGCAGTCGGTGGTGAAGCGGCAGACCAGGTAGTCCAGCCTGCCGTAGCGGCCGGAGCGGAGTTCCTGGCGCAACGTCGTCTTGTCCTGATCAAAGCGGTGGCTCATGGTCACGCCCATCTTCTTCCCCGCTGCCCTGACCTTGCCTGCGATGCGGATGGAAGCGGCCAGGGTATCGGCTATGGGCTTCTCCGATAGGATGTGCATGTCGTGGGACAGCGCCATGTCCACGACGCTTTCATGAAACGCAGGCGGGACGACGACGGTGCAGAAATCGGCGTGGTTCTCGGCAAAGGCCTTGCCAAGATCGGTGTAGCACTGGTCGGCGCGCAGGCCCAGATTGGTGCGGGCATTCTCCAGGGCGTCGGGGTTGATGTCAACCGCGGCCACAACCTCAACGAGACCGTCTTTGATGTTGGGGGGAAGAAACCGCTCGCACCAGGCGCGGCCGAACCCCCCTGTGCCGACCTGAATCATCTTGTAAGCCATTGGGCATCCTCTCCCGCAGAGTCATATCCGATCCTTCTTCGGTTGGGCCGGGCCGTGGGTGTGGTTCCACAAGTGGCCCCGTCGCTTCTGGCCCTCCAGCGTCGTCTCAAAATAGACAGCGCGCACCGGCTCAAACACCTGGGGGAAATCATGATGATGCCCCATGCCAGTGGCGACGCAATCGCCTGGGCCTACCTGATAGAACTTCCCTTCGGAGACGGCGAGCCCGCGGCCCTGGAAGAGGATCCAGTATTCGTCGCAATCGTGGTAGTGGCTATCAAAGTTGGTCTCTTTGGGATAATCCACCGGGTCGCCGCGATCTTGGCGGGTTATGCCCTTCTCTATGGAGAAGAGGCCGGAGCCGCCGACCTCGTCGCCCCAGCGTCCACACAAACGGATCAGAGTACTGTCGGCCAGAACGGCGCGCACCATGAAAGAGCCTTCGGGATGAGTCAGATCCAGGTTGGCCCCTGTTTCGGCCACTGCGGTCCGGCCAGCGAAGGCGATGCGACAGCGCCCCTGGCCGACGATCAGTTTTTCCTTCTGGGTCAAGCGCACGAAGGTATGAGTAGTTCCAGCAGATAGCCGGATGATCTCAAAATAGGTCATCTCACACCAGGAAGGTGTGAGATCTTGCCCCGACTTGAACACTGGCATCGGTTTGCGCTCTCCACTTGAATGAGGTGCCCATGTAGGGCTGGACTGGCGTCCGTTTGTCTATTTAGCGCGTGGCAATCTGCCCGGCTGGCACGATCTTGCAGCCGGGCAGATTCGCCAACTCCTTCTCTGGGCCAGGCGGGCTGTAGATCGCCACCAATTTCATCTGCTCCCAACCAGTGTTAATAGTCTCGTGATAGACGTCCGGTGGGATGTGGATCAACATGCCGGGGCCAATCTGGCGGCGCTCGCCGGCAACCTGTTGCTCGCCGGTACCGGAGATCACGTAGAGGATCTCCTCGGTGCCGGGATGGTTATGGCTGGTGTGGCCCTTGCCGGGCTCCAGGATCACGACACCCATACTGAACCTTTCAGCATTGGTGACATCCGGCTCGCTCATCCATTTGAGCATGCCCCAATCAAACACCTGCGTCTCTACATCGTCCGGCGTAACGAACCGCTTGTTACCCATCGGTCGGTCACTCCTTTACTAATGTAATTATACCTCATTTTTAGCCGGACGCCACTCCGTGTGCGTAACTCCTATAAATATCAGACCAGACCCCTCGCCTGTCTAGTTTATGAATTCCGGCTCACTTTCTAGTGAGCCGGAATTCATATTGGGTACTTCTTCCGAGACATTGGGCCTGACCGAGTAAGTCTCGGCTATAGTTCAACCTATGACGGCTGCACATCCAAGTACATCCAGGAGCGCACTCCTTCGCCTAACTCGTAGAAGGGGCGGAAGGTAGCCGGAGAGGCTGCGCCCTTCGCGCGGAAGGTCAGCGGCTCGCCAGTGGGCACAAGCCACGAGGCAGGCTCGCGGAGATCACCGGAGAGCGTCGGGCCGTGATCCGCTACCAAGACCACCGGCCCATACATCAGCGCCACCCGCCGCGGA
>JADYZS010000445.1 GCA_020853075.1 Anaerolineae bacterium
CTGGACGTGGGCCAGTTCCGCTTCGCCCGTTTCATCGCCCTGTTGCGGCGGGCTATCGAGCACGCCTATGGAACGACGATCTCCATCCCGATTTACTCGTTCAAGCCGATTCCGTGATTCACTGAGACTACCGTATCCTGCATGCCGTGATACGCCACCGCGCGCGCCGGTTCAAAATGGATGCTGATGCCGGCTTGCCAGACCACACCATGGCCGAGTTACACGATCCTCAGGCCCGCTATGACCTGGTGCTGGCCCACTATCTGTCGGGCTCCATCAGCCTGGTGCGGGCGGCGGAGCTATTGGGCGTCTCCTGGTTTGATTTACGGACCCGTTTTCTCCGTTTAGACGTACCCTTGCGCGCTGCGCCAGCCAACCTGGAGGAGGCCGAGGCCGACGTCGATGCCGCAGATACTTGGTCTATGTCCTCACAGCTGTAACCAAGCCGCCATGCTAATGTGTCATAGCAACTCAAGAAGAAGCCGAGGGAGGACCCCTCATGCGAGAACCAGACCTATGAGATCGAGCGCAAGAGGCAGGTACTCTTGCTGCTGTATTTGCCAACGGACACGGGAGTTATCCAGAGTTAGCCAAGTCGCCGTGGATACGCACGAGCCTCGCCCCCAGCCCGTGATAGCATTGTTTCCGCTGCCCCCACCCTCTCTTCTTGACAACACTTTGCCTTTTGGATAAAATGGCCTATAGAGATGAACAACTAACGAGCATCTTATCCAAAGGTCAGGTATGAATTCCCTCAGCCTACTCCAATCTGCCCTGAATCTCTTCCGACAACACGGTGGTACCCTGCACACGAGGGAAGCCCTGAGGCTGGGGATTCACCCCCGCACGCTCTATGCGCTGCGGGATTCCGGCGCGCTCCAACAACTTAGCCGCGGCCTCTACCGGCTGGCAGACCTGCCTCCCCTTGCCAACCCCGACTTCGTCATCGTCGCCCGCAAACTACCTCAGGCGGTGGTCTGCCTGGTGTCAGCCCTGGCTTTCCACGACCTGACCACCCAGGCTCCCCACATGGTGAATGTCGCCCTCCGCAGCGGATCAAGCAGACCTACCCTGGACTATCCGCCCCTGCGTCTGTTTTGGTTCTCCGGCCTCGCCTGGAGCGAAGGTGTGGAGGTGCATCGGATAGACGACACGCCGGTTCGCCTCTATGGCCCGGCGAAAAGCGTGGCGGATTGCTTTAAGTACCGTCATAAGCTAGGTCTAGACATCGCACTGGAGGCGATGCGGCTTTATCGCCGGCGACGCGACTTCCAGGTGGATACCCTGTTGCAGTGCGCCTGTATCTGCCGGGTAGAGAAGGTCATGCGGCCTTATCTGGAGGCGTTGCTGTGACCCGCAACGTAGCCGCCTCTGTGCATCAGCGCCTCCTCAACCGGGCGCGTGCCGAGGGACGACCGTTTGCGGAGCTGCTTCAGTACTACGCAATGGAACGGTCTCTCTACCGCCTGGGATGCTCTGTCTGCTCGCCCTATTTCGTCCTAAAAGGGGCACTGATGTTCGGTGCCTGGCAAGGGCCTCTCTCCCGCCCCACCCGCGACGTGGATCTGCTGGGGTACCTGGACAACACGGTGGAACGCGTGGTAGAAGTGATACGGGCGATTTGCCAGGAGCCGGTGCCAGATAACGATGGGTTGCGCTTTCAGACCGAAAACATCACCGACGAGCGCATCACGGAAGCCGCAGAGTATCAAGGTGTGCGCGTCCATCTTGTCGCCAACCTGGGGTCCGCCCGTGTCCGCTTTCAGGTTGACGTCGGCTTCGGCGATCCTCTGGTGCCTGGCCCAACGCCTGTGCGTTTGCCCACCATCCTGGATTATCCCCCACCTGAGGTGCAAGGATACAGCCGTGAGAGCGCGATCGCCGAGAAGTTTCAGTCCATGGTCTACCTGGGCGAGGTGAACAGCCGGATGAAGGACTTCTACGACATCTGGTCGCTGGCGACTCGCTTTGCGTTTGAGGGTCCGGTGCTGGCCCAGGCCCTGAATGAGACCTTCAACCATCGCCAGACCGCTCTCCCGGCGGCGCCTGTTGCCCTCACCGCGGCCTTCGCGGAGGACAAGACGAAGCAGACCCAGTGGCAGGCATTCTTGCGCCGCCACCGCTTTGACCGCGAGCCGCCAACGTTAGCCGAGGCCGTCCAGGTGATTGCCGCCTTTTTGCTGCCGGTGGTGGCAGATAGTCTCTCTATGAGGTGTTGTTAGCCTTGGGTAAGGGCACAGTCGTCAACAGCTCTTTAACAGTCCATCGCAGGTGTTCTGGGTTGCCGACGCTGCCCGGCACCGTCCGCGACAGATAAGCGCAGGCTCTTATGAGGACACACCAGGTTGTAATAACCATCTTCCCAGATTGCCACCGCCCGGGTCATCGCTGGGTCTTTGGAGAAAGCCAGGGTCTTGCGCCCCAGCCGCCCGTTGAACAGGCGGCTGGTCAGGTGGCTGCGCTCAATGTAGGCTGTGCTCTCCCCCAGCAGGGCCAGCACCTCGGCTTTCTTGCCGAACACCACGCGGATCTTGGTCCCCTGCACCCGACCGCGCTCGTCCCGCTGCTTAACCATCTGCACGTACTGCCAGCCGGAGCCCGGCTTCTTGCGAGTCGGTGGCCGTCCACGACCACCGTACGCCGGGACGAGACCATAGACGGCGATCATGGCCTCGGCGATGCCACCCCACCCATCAGAAATGGTCGGCGGAGGGCCGTCTGGATGCCCCCGACGCTGGAGGGTCTGGAATACTTCGGTGCTGGCCTGGGTCTCAGTCTTGGCGATGCCTCGGGCAACCCGCAGCCGGCTGTCTATGTCCAGCAAGGTGGAGCGCCAAAACTGCCCCTTTACTTCTGTTTCGGCATAGCCTTTTTTTCACCCTTATGGCCCACGTAGGACCACAGGGCATCCAACTGGGCCCGCTTGACCCGAAAGTCTGCCATCAGCACTTCTTCTAGTTGTTCCGCATGCTGCGCAGCCTCCCGCAGCCAGGCCAGAATAGTGTCTTCCTTGTGGCCTTTGGCTCGGGAGAGACTACTGATGCGACTCCCTTCGGCCAACAGGGCCAGGGTCTCCAGGATCTCGTCTTCTGGCGTGCGTTTGCGATAGAGAATGGTCCCGGTGGTCTCGGTGAAGGTGACGTTGCAGGTTTTACACTGATAGCGTTGCACGCCTTTTCTCGTCCTGCCCACCTTCTTGATGTTGCGCTGGCCCACACCATCTTGTAGCTTCCCGTAGTCTGGACACGTTTCGTTCGGACAAAAATCGCCAGGCTTGGCAAACTTCTTCATCTGTCTCCCTCAGAGTCGTTTGCCCCTATTCTACACCATTCCCCAACCGCATCCAAGAGGGAGACTACCGCCGAAAGCCTGCCCCCAACAGACGCTGGGCCACATGGTGACTCCGGCTGGCCGAGTAGGCGTAATAGCGAACCGCCTCGGCTCCCTCCGTCGCCGTCACCCAGACATACCCGTTCTGTCCGTCTTCTCGCCATCCCGTTTCGTCCTGGTGCACCACCGACTCCCCAC
>JADYZS010000446.1 GCA_020853075.1 Anaerolineae bacterium
CTGCGGAGCCCTCGGAAGAAGGAGTCGATAAACCGGCCCACATCGGGCGGCTGGTGAACAGCCTGGCCTGGCCGGTCATCGCCGAGAATCTCCTCCAAACCATGCTCATCACCGTGGACATGATGATGGTGTCGCGTCTGGGGGCCGCGGCGGTGGCTGGTGTCGGTGCGGCTTCTCAGGTGCTCTGGGTTATCGGTTCTGCCTTCTCTGCCATCACCGTCGGTACCACCGTTCTGGTGGCCCATTTCATCGGGGCGAGAGATGCCGAGGCCGCCAGCCGCGTAACCAAACAATCGTTGAGCCTTGGGATCATCAGTTCAGTTGTTGTTGCAACGTTAGGCACCCTCTACTCGGAGCCGATCATCGCCAGCCTGGGAGCAGCCCCCGATGTCGTCAGAGATGGCGCGGTCTATCTGCGCATCTCTACGCAGATGAACCTGTTTATGATGATCATGTTCAATCTGGGGAGCGCGCTGCGGGGGGCCGGAGATACACAGACGCCGATGCGCATTACGGCGTTCATTAACGTCATCAACATTGTCGTTGCCTACGCGCTGATCTTCGGGCATTTTGGGCTGCCGGCATTGGGGGTAGCCGGTTCAGCCTGGGGAGCCAGCATCGCGCGCGTGGTCGGGAGTATCATGATGCTGGCTGTTCTCTTGCGAGGGCGCGTGCCCATCTCTCTCCAGGGGAAGGCGGGCTGGCGTCCCGACTTCAATCTGATCGGGAGGATGATGCGCGTGGGTATCCCATCCATGATCGAACAGCTTTTCATGAGCGGCGGCATGTTGATCTATGGGATGATTACCATATCCCTGGGCACTGCCATCTATGCAGCACAACGGATCACCTTCAACGCCATCTCCCTGGGTTTCATGCCGGGTCTCGGTTTTGCCTTAGCCGCAACAGCCCTTACCGGCCAGAGCCTGGGTGCGAAAAAGCCTGAGCAAGCGCGCCTGGCTACACAACACGCCACCCGCTCTGCCCTGATTTGGATGTCCACCATAGCCGTAGCGATGTTCCTTTTCGGTGTGCCGGTCATGCGCCTGTTCAGCGATGATCCGGAGATTATCGCCATGGGAGCGGCTGCTCTGAAGGTCATCGCGCTCTCGCAGCCTTTGCAGGCTATCGGACAGGTGTTGGCCGGCGGTCTGCGCGGTGCCGGCGACACCCGCTATCCCATGGTCGTCACGGCGGCAGCGATTTGGCTCGTGCGGTTGCCCCTCGCTTTCCTGTTTGGGCCGGTGCTGCAGTTGAGCCTCGCCGCTATCTATATATCAAACGTGCTGGACTCCCTGTTCCGGGCCGGGTTGGTATGGCATCGCTTTGAACAGGGTAAATGGCAGCGCATACGAGTCTAACGTGCCATGATCCCGCCCCGCTAACGAATGGCGTCAATTCCTCCCATATAGGGCCTGAGAATTTCTGGTACGGAGATGCTGCCGTCGCGCTGTTGGTAGTTCTCCATCACCGTGATCATCACGCGCGGGAGCGCCAAACCGGAGCCGTTGAGCGTGTGGACGAATTCCGGCTTGGCTCCTGGCGTGGGGCGATAGCGGATGTTGGCGCGGCGTGCCTGAAAATCACGGAAATTGGAGCAGGAACTGACCTCCAGCCATTCGCCACAACCGGGGGCCCACATCTCTATGTCGTACTTCATGGTTGCACTGAAGGACAGGTCACCCGTGCACATCTGCACGACGCGATAGGGGATTTCCAGGCGGCGGCAGACGTCTTCGGCGTTATCCAGCAGTTTCATCAACTCTTCGTCCGAAGTGTGCGGCTCCACGAATTTGACCATCTCTACTTTATCAAACTGGTGACCCCGTTTGATGCCTCGCACGTCGCGACCCGCCGCCATCTTCTCGCGCCGGAAACAGGCGGTGTAGGCGACGTAGTAGATCGGCAGCGATCCCGGAGGGAGGATTTCTTCTCGGTAGAGATTGGTGACCGGGACTTCTGCCGTCGGGATGAGCCACAGGTCGTCTTCCACATCGCGATAGAGGTTGTCGCCAAATTTAGGGAGATTCCCGGTGCCTACCAGGCAATCGGCCCTCACCACGTAAGGCGGATAGACCTCCGTGTATCCTTGCTCCAGGATGTGGAGATCCAGCATCCAGGTAATGAGCGCACGCTGAAGCCGTGCACCCTGGCCTTTTAGAACGTAGAAGCGGCTCCCCGACAACTTGACGCCCCGCTCAAGATCCAGGATGCCCAGCGCGGGCCCCAGGTCCCAATGAGGGACAGGTTCAAAGGCAAACGCGCGCTTTTGTCCCCATTCTTTCACGACGCGATTCTCGCTCTCATCTTTGCCGATGGGCACGTCTGGGTGCGGGAGATTGGGGATTTGCAGGAGCGCACCGCGCAACTCCTCATCTACCACGTGCAGACGTTCGTCCAGGCGGGAAATGGCGTCGCCCACGTTGCGCATCTCAGCGATTTTTACTTCGCGTGCGCTCGCGTCTTTCATGCGTCCGATCTCTTTGGAGACCGTGTTGCGCCGCGCCCGCAGCGCTTCCACCTCGGTTACGAGTCGCCGCCGCTCTTCATCCAATGCCAGCACCTGGTCTAAGGGCGCGGTGGTGTTGAGCGCGACCAGAGCTTCTCGTACGACGTCGGGACGTTCGCGGATAATAGCCAGGTCAAGCATAAATCCTCCTTGCTCATCGCTCAGCAGACTCGGAAAACAAAAAGCCCCTGTCCGACCAGGACGAGGGGCCCCGTGGTGCCACCTGGATTCGTTCTGGCAACTGCGTGCCAGAACCTCATCTCGGCCCGGTAACGGAGGCTATGCGGCGCAGGATACTGGGGCGTGGTTGCCGGACAATCTACACCGTAGCGACCACTCCCGTTCCCCGACGCGACTCAGGAGAGGATTTCGGCCAGGTCGTGCTGCCACTTCCCACCGTCAGTGGCTCTCTGAAAGCCGTGACCCGACCTACTCGTCTCCGTCAACGTCTTTGGTGGAGTCTTCGTAGAGACGAGCCGGCGGCTCGTCTCTACAGACCTTAGGGTTTATATTTACTCCTCAGCCGGTACTTCTTCCTCGCCCTTAGCAGCCTTGCCCTTAGCAACCACTTCCACCTCGGCAGCCTCTGCCGGAGCCGCAACCTCTTCCTCAACGACCTCCTCGCGGACAGCCGACAGGTTCGCCACCGGCTCGTTGGGGTCAGCAAGGAGCTCTACCCCAGATGACACTTGCAGGTCCTTGACAAGGATAATAGCATCAAAGTCGGTCAGGCGGCTGATGTCCACCTCAATAGACTCGGGTAGATCGGCCGGCAAGCATTCCACTTCAATCTCGGTGAGGGCCTCATTCAACAGCGCGTCGCCGCTGGCGACAAGAGGCGAACGACCGACGAAGTGTAGAGGAACCGTTGCCCGCAACTTCTCTGTCATGCTGACTTCGTAGAAATCTACATGCAGCGGCAGGTGATTGAGGACGTCGCGCTGCACCTCACGCACGAGGACCGTCTGCGGCGTTTCGCCTCCGGCGACTTGGAGCGAGATCAGGCGGCTCTCACCGGCTCGCGCCAACACCTTGCTCAACGCCCTCAGTTCAATCTGCAAGGAACGCGGTGCGGTATGGTGTCCGTACACGACGGCGGGGATCCATCCCTGGCTGCGCATCTGCTTCACGCGGCGCCCCTGTACTTCACGGGGCTCCGCGGCGAGTTCAATTTGCACTGGCATCTAGCGATACTCCTTCAGGCGACTCCTGCCCAGCACACAGCGGCCCGCACAGGGCGGGCCGGCTAGCAAGTGACTCTATTCTACCTGACTTCTGCCAATTCGTCAAGAATTTGTAACTGTTCAGAATTAGGGTAAGGGAATTCAGGTAGGGGCGGTAGGGGCGGGCTGTTGCAAGGCCGCGAGGCACTGGATGAAAGGATTGAGATTGCGGGCCGCCCAGGTGCCGAGGAGGCTGGCGAGGGTGAGACGCGTCTTGGTCCCTGCCGGTGAGCGGGTACCACCGCTGATTTTGCGGATGACCGCCAACGGACGCAGGCTGCGTTCCGCCAGGTTGTTATCGGCGGGCAAGCCGGGCACCAGCACGAACTGGAACAACTCCTCCTGATGGCGCAGCAGCCGTTTCGCCATCGCCCAACAGGGATGATCGGTCGCGAAGGCGTAGCCTTGACCCAACTCGCAAGCCCGTTGATACAGATGGGCATACTCCTGGTTGCGCTCCCCCGCCGTAGGGGTGGCATGAGTAGCTAGTACACCTCGGCAGAGTTGTGACCTGGGTATAGCCTCTGGTTGACGGCGATGCTTCAGCAGGGTAAGATGTAGTCATCTTGCTACCACCGGAGGCTGCACCATGAAAGGTCCGAAACCGCCTGCCGTCCACTTGAGCGAAGTTGAGCAGCAGGCTCTGGAAAGGCTGGTCAAGGCCCACAGCACCGAACAGCAGATTGCGCTGCGGGCTCGCATCATCCTGACGGCCAGTCAGGGTTGGAACAACGAACAGGTCGCCAGAGAGTTGCACGTCGGCGTCGACATGGTGCGGCAATGGCGGCAGCGGTGGTTGGCTGCGCTACCGATCCCTCTGACAGAACTCAGCGTTGAGGAACGGCTGCGAGACCTCCCCAGGGCTGGCAAGCCATCCCAGATCACGGCTGAGCAGCTGTGCCAGATCGTGGCATTGGCCTGTGAGAAGCCTGAAGAGTCTGAGCGCCCGATCAGCCACTGGACAGGCCGCGAAATCGCCGATGAGATCATCAAGCGTGGCATTGTGGAGCAGATCTCGCCCCGGCATGCGGCCCGGCTTTTAAAAAGGGGGCGATCTTAAACCGCACCTGATTCGCTCCTGGCTCACGCCCGAGCCAGATGAACAGCTCGATCAGAAGGTGGCAGACATCAACACCCTCTATCGCCAGGCACCAGCATTGGCAGAGATCGGCGAAAAGGTGCTCAGCACCGACGAGTTGACCGGCGTGCAGGCGTTGGAACGCAAGCATCCAGGTCTGCCGCTGGCTCCCGGCAAGGTCGAGCGCCAGGAGTTCGAGTACATCCGTCACGGCACACAGTCCTTGATGATCAACTTTGACGTGGCGACCGGCCAGGTCATCTCGCCCTCTTGCGCTGCCACCCGCACGGAGGCAGACTTCGCTGACCATGTCCGGCGCACCGTCGCCCAGGACCCGGCCACCCAGAAGTGGCACTTCGTGGTGGACAACCTGAACATCCACCAGTCCGAGGCGTTGGTGCGCTACGTGGCCGCCGAGTCAGACCTGACGGTGCACTTGGGCGTCAAAGGCAAGGGCGGTATCTTGCCCGCAAGGGACGGAGTACCTGCAGTCTATGGCGACGCGAGCCGCTTTTCTGAGCGATCCATCGCACCGCATCGTCTTTCACTACACGCCCAAGCACGCCTCCTGGATGAACCAGGTGGAGATTTGGCTCAGTATCCTGGTGCGTAAGTTGCTTAAGCGTGGTAACTTCACCTCCGTTCAAGACCTGAAAGTCAAGGTGCTGGCGTTTATCGAGTACTTCAACCGAACCATGGCCAAGCCCTTTAAGTGGACCTGGAAGGGCAAGGCTCTGGTAGCTTAACCCCTGGCATAACTCAGCCGAGATGTACTAGCCACCCTTGCGCCTCGTCGTAGAGTTGGCGGACGGCCCCAGCCCACTCCTGCACCTCAGGCCGCATGGGTTGTTCTTCCTTGAGCCGGTGTAGATCCCGCAGGAGATGAACCCAGCAACGCTGATGCCGCCCAGGAATCAGGTTGCCAAGCCAAGGCTTGACTTGGTAGGCCCCGTAGAAGTCGCTGACCAACACCCCCCGAAAGCCCGCACCCAACAGACGCTGTGCCACATGATGGCTCCGGCTGGCCGAGTAGGCGTAATAGCGAACCGCCTCGGCTCCCTCCGTCGCCGTCACCCAGACATACCCGTTCTGTCCGTCTTCTCGCCATCCCGTTTCGTCCTGGTGCACCACCGACTCCCCAC
>JADYZS010000447.1 GCA_020853075.1 Anaerolineae bacterium
ATGTTCGGGCCATAGGGCGGCCAGCCTGGTGGCGTGCCCGATGCGGGATTGACGATGATGACTGGGGCCTGGGGCTGCTGTGGCATCTGATGAAAAGGAGCCAACTCTCGCGGCGCCTCACGCACCACCGTCGTGCGTGGCGGTGCGGGCTCGTCGTGGCGGGCAAAAGAGGCGATGAGGAGGCTGAGAGGGAGGCCCAGGGCCGCGCCGAAGACCACGCCGATAGCAACGGTCAACGCTTCTGTGCTCATCCGCAGGCCAATCGTGATAGCCAGGGTGATGGCGAAGACCAGGATCAGAGCATAGACGGTCTTGCTCATCCTCACACCTCCCGCGAAGTAATAGAACTTTTGTTCTGTATGGATTATAACAGAAATCTCAGGCTGAGTCAAGCGCGGATCCTAAGCTAACTTTGTCCATTCCGCTGTTATTGTCAACTGCCTGAATCCCTTCTCCTCAGGAGGTCGCAAGATGCCCGGCAAGATCAAGAACGTTCTTATCTTCCTCACCGACCAGCAGCGCAAGGATTCCGTCGCTGCCTATGGCAACCCCATCATCAAGACACCTAACCTGGATCGCATCGCCAACGAGGGCGTCCGCTTTGAGCGCGCCTACGTCCAGAACCCGTTTTGCTGCCCTTCCCGTGCCAGCATCCTCACGGGCCTCTACCCGCGCACCCACGGCGTCTGGCACAACGGCATCCAGTTTGACGACGTCGCGCCGCCCACCCTGGGCAACATCTTGCAGACCCACGGCTACCGCACCGGCTCGGTCGGCAAGATCCATCTGAACGCCTGGTTTCGCCAGCACCCTCCATCCGGCTACCAGGAATCGCAAGACTACTGGCAGAAGCATCCAGAGATGAAGGATTGGCACGGGCCTTATTGCGGCTTCCAAGAGGTGGAACTGACCATTGGGCACGTCCAGTACTCCACGAGGGGAGGCCATTACGGCGCGTATCTGGAACGGGAGTTTCCCCAGGGCCCTAAACTTCTTCTGCGGGAAAACGCGCTCCTCAACCAGGGCTACTTTGAGACCTGGCGGAACGCTATCCCTGAGGAGCACCACTACAACACCTGGATCGCCGACCGCACGATAGAGATGATAGACCGCTTTGCAGACCGACCTTTCTTCATCCATTGCTCCTTCCCCGACCCGCACCATCCCTTCAGCGCCTGCGAGCCCTACGCATCCATGTACGACCCCAACGCCATGCCCGACCCGTTGCCCCCGTCGCTTGACGAAATGGCCGCCATGCCCCCTATCTACCGGGCGCACTATATGGGTGAGGAAACGTATTACTCAAAGGAGCCCCCCTTCTTTGAGAAGATCGTCGGCGCGCCGCTGCGCGAGATGGCAGCCCAAATGTACGGCATGATCACCCACGTGGATCGCTCTATCGGGCGTGTCCTGGATCACCTGGCCGCGCGCAGATTGCTGGACGAAACCGTAGTCATCTTCACCAGCGACCACGGCGAACTCCTGGGCGATCACGGCCACATCTTGAAGGGCCCCTTCTATTACCAGTCGCTCCTCAACGTGCCGCTGATGATTCGTTACCCTGGCGCGCAGCCTGCGGTCAATCGCGATCTCGCCGCCCACGTGGACCTGATCCCCACCGTCCTTGATTGTCTTGGCCTGGAGACTCCCGGTTACCTTCCCGGCCATTCCCTGGGAGGTTACCTGCGCGGCGCGCGCGTTTTCGTCCGCGATGCGGTCTTAACGGAGTTCCGCCCCTTCGGCGGGCCCAACATGAAAATCCTGCACACAGCCGATGGGTGGAAATACGTCTATTACCACGGGGAAAGGTATGGAGAACTCTTCAACCTGAAAGACGACCCCCAGGAACGGAACAATCTGTTCCGTAACCCCGCCTACGCCGACGTCTGCCGCCGCCTCAATGTGCGCCTCTTGGATGAATTGATCGGTACGGAGGCGGCCTGGCCGCCAAGAGGGTATTGGTTGTGATACAATAGAGAGGTAAGACGGCGGCAAACGGAGAAATGCCATGAACGTGCTCGGAATCTGCGGCAGCCCCCACGCCGATGGAAACAGCGCGTATGCGCTTCGTCACGCCCTGGCTGTGGTGGAGTCGCATGGGATTGAGACAACCTACATCCCCCTGTTTGATAAGAGCATCCGTCCCTGCGATGGCTGCTTTTGTTGCCGAAAGGGAGAATGTATCTATAATGATGACATGCTCCCCATCTACGAGGCCCTCCGTCTTTGCGATGGGCTCCTTCTTGCTTCGCCGGTCTATCTCGGCATGGTCACCGGCCAGATGAAGGTGATGATGGATCGCACGCTTCTGATCCGCGTAGGCGAAAACTTCGGCATGAGCGGTAAGGTCGGAGCCGGCATCGCCTGCGGCGGGTTTCGCAACGGCGGGCAAGAACTGACGCTCCTGAATATGCAAACGTTTTTCTTGCAGCAGAACATGCACGTCATCGCCGACGGGCCGCGCTTCAGCCACTCCGGCGCGACGATTGTCGGGCGCGCGGGGGAGGATACGGTCGGCCTGCAGACGGTGGAGAACCTGGCTCACCATTTGGCCGAGACTGTGGTAAAATTACGCAGGCCGTCCGCCGAGCGGCCAGGATAGTTCGCTGTCGGATGAAATCAGGTGGCTGTGGTCTCGTATCAGGTAGGGGCGAGGCATGCCTCTCCCCTACAATGCAGGGTTTGAGGATGATACTTTCAGAAAGGAACACTTCATCTAAAATGGAAAAAGAATCCTTCACCTTCTTCAAAGATTTGGTGGAAGCGCCCAGCCCATCGGGGTACGAGCAGCCCGCGCAGAAGGTCTGGCGCGAGCGGATGGCGGCCTACGCCGACCGCATTGAAACGGACATGCACGGCAACTGCATCGCCATCAAGCACGAAAAGGGAAGCCCCCGCATCCTACTGGCCGGACATTGCGACGAGTTGGGCTTCATGGTCAACTACATCACCGACGATGGCTTCATTTATTTCCGCACCATCGGCGGCTTTGATGCCAACATCATTCCGGGGCGGCGGGTGACGATCCACACGAAGAATGGGCCGCTTCTCGGCGTCACAGGCAAGAAAGCGATTCACGTGATGACCGACGAGGAACGCAAGAAGAAGGCGGAAGTGCACGACATTTGGATTGATATCGGGGTGAAGGACAAGAAAGAGGCGCAGTCGCTCGTCTCGGTGGGCGACCCCATCACCTATCCGGTCGGTGTTGAAACCTTGCGCGAGAATCTCTACGTCTCGCGGGCCTTTGACGACAAAGCGGGAAGTTTCGCCGTGGGCGACGTGCTGCGCCTCCTGTCGGGCAAGACCTTCAAGGCCGCGGTCCATGCCGTTTCCACCGTGCAAGAGGAGGTGGGCCTGCGCGGAGCCCGCACCAGCGCGTTCGGCGTGGACCCGAAGGTCGGCATCGCGGTGGACGTGACCTTCGCCACCGACCACCCTGACATGGACAAGAAGAAAAACGGCGACGTCCGGCTCGGCGGCGGGCCGGTCATCGCGCGCGGGGCGAACATCAACCCCGTCGTAGAGCGCACGTTGATCCGGGCAGCCGAAGAGGAAGGCATCCCATACCAACTGGAAGGCGAGCCGGGTGGCACCGGCACCGACGCCAACGCCATCCAACTGACCCGCGCCGGCGTTGCCACGGGCCTGGTGAGCATCCCATTGCGCTACATGCACACCGCGGTGGAGATGCTCAACCTGCAAGACGTGGAGAACGTATCCAAGTTGCTGGCGGCCTTCATCACGCGCGTGGACGATAGCACGGATTTCAGGCCGTAGAAGAGTGAACACGGGCGGTAGAGTTTAGGAAGGCAGAGACGCAACAATACATGGCGCGCGCCAGAGAGGTCTTCACATGGTTGATGAGTCAGTTGTAAATACGGTACGCGCCTACCTGCGCAAGTTGCAGGCTCTTGGGCTGACCGTACGCTTTGGGGTCGTGTTTGGATCGCAGGCCAGTGGCGAGGCCGGTCCCTGGAGCGACATTGACCTCTTGGTTGTATCGCCGCGCTTTGATGCTATGCGCGATAGGCAAGACGTGAATACACTGTGGCACACAGCTGCACGCACTGACAGCCGCATAGAGCCTCTACCGTGCGGCGAACGCCAGTGGCAAGAGGACGATTCTAGCGCGATCGTGGAAATCGCGCGGCGGGAAGGACAACGCATCTCACCCTAGAATGGAGCGCGACCAACGAATGACCTTTCAGTCTCGCATCCGCTTCTCCGTCATCGGCATCAACCACGGCCACATTTACCAGCAGGCCAACGCGCTGTTGGGCGCGGGCGCGGAACTCGTCTCCTTCTATGCTCAGGAGCCCGACCTCGTCGCCAACTTCGCCCGCACCTATCCCCAGGCCAGGCCGGCCCGCAGCGCGCAGGAAATCCTGGAAGATGACAGCATTCACCTGGTTGCCAGCGCGGCCATCCCCAACGAACGGGCCCCCCTCGGCATCGCCGCCATGCAACACGGCAAAGACTTCATGAGCGACAAGCCGGGCTTCACCACGTTGGCACAACTGGCAGAAGCGCGCCGTGTGCAGGCGGAAACCCGCCGCATCTATTCCGTCTATTTCGGGGAACGCTTTGAGAACACGGCGACGGTCAAAGCCGGTGAACTCGCTCTATCAGGTGCTATCGGCAAAGTGGTGCAGACAATCGGCATGGGGCCGCACCGCACGAACCTCCCCAACCGGCCCGCCTGGTTCTTCCGCCGCGCCCAATACGGCGGCATCCTCAACGACATCGCTTCGCACCAGGTGGACCAGTTTCTCTTCTTCACGGGTTCCACTCGCGCCGAAGTGGTTGCGTCGCAAGTGGCAAACTATAAGCATCCCCAATACCCGGAACTGGAAGACTTCGGCGACGTGACGCTGCGGGGCGATGCGGGCACAGGCTACGTCCGGGTGGATTGGTACACGCCGGACGGTCTGGGAACCTGGGGCGACGTCCGCCTCTTCGTCCTCGGCACCGAGGGTTACATGGAAATCCGCAAATACTGCGACCTCGCGGGTCGTCCGGGCGAAAACCACCTCTTCCTGGTTGACCACAAGGGCATTCACTACGTTGACTGTAGCCAGGTGGCCCTGGGCAGCGGACGCTTGTTGCTGAACGACGTAATCAACCGTACCGAAACCTTGATGCCTCAGGCCCACTGCTTCCTGGCGTCCGAATTGGCTCTGCAAGCAGAGGCGCAGGCGAAGAGATTGGGGTATCTGGTAGATGCCGGCTAAACTGAAGGTGGCCGTCGTCGGCTGCGGCGTCGGCAAATCTCACGTCGCCGCGTACCAGAACCTGCCAGACTTGTACGATCTCCTGGCGATTTGCGACGTCGTTGAGGCGAAGGCACAGCAGGTCGCTGGTGACTTCGGCATCCCGCGCGTCAGCACCGACCTGGGCGAACTATGCCGCATGGACGACCTGGACGTGATAGACATCTGCACCCCACCCTACCTGCACTATGCCCAGATACAGCAAGTGCTGGCTGCGGGCAAGCACGCCATCTGCGAAAAGCCGTTGGTCGGCTCACTGAGAGAGGTGGATGAGATCGCACGGGCCGAGGCCGCAGCGGGCAAGCGAGTGCTACCGATCTTCCAGAACCGCTTCGGCCACGGCTTGCAGAAACTCAAGTTCTTGATCGCGGAAGGGGTGACGGGGCCCGCCTACCTGACCACCGTGGAGACAGCTTGGCGGCGGCGCGCCGACTACTACGCCGTGCCCTGGCGGGGCAAGTGGCAGACCGAGTTGGGCGGAACGCTGATCACCCACGCCATCCACGCCCACGACATGCTCACCTACGTTCTCGGCCCCATCAGGAGCGTCTTCGCGCGCACGGCCACGCGCGTCAACCCCATTGAGGGTGAAGACTGCGCTTCTGTTTCATTGGAGATGGCCGATGGCTCCCTGGCGTCCCTCTCCGCCACGGTGGGCTCCGCGGTGGAGATCAGCCGCCACCGCTTCTGCTTCCGCAACCTGACTGCCGAGAGCAACACCCGGCCCTACGGCAACTCCCGCGAGCCCTGGACGTTTACGGGCGATGCGCCGGAGTGGACGGAGCAAATCAGCGAGACGCTGGCGCGCTTCGTGCTGCAACCTGAGGGCTACGAAGGGGAGTTCTCCCGCTTCTATTGTGCTCTACAAGACGGCACAGAACTCCCTGTAACCCTGGCGGACGCCCGCACGTCGCTGGAATTGCTGACGGCGATGTATCACTCGGCCCAAACCGGCCAACCTGCGACGCTCCCCTTGGGGGAGGATCATCCCAAGTACGCCGGTTGGCTGCCGTAACTGCTCTCACTCGTAACTATGCAATCCTTCTCAACGTTCAACAGTCGCCACGTCCTCATCACCGGCGGCTTGGGCTTCATCGGCGCCAACCTGGCGCGGCATCTCCTCGCGCTGGGTGCGCGCGTCCTCCTGGTGGATAGCCTGATCCCTGAATACGGCGGCAACCTCTTCAACATCGCCGGCATTGAAGACCAGGTGCAGGTCAACATCTCCGACGTGCGCGACGAACACTCCATGCGCTACCTGGTGCAGGGGCAGGATTACCTCTTTAACCTGGCCGGACAGACGAGCCACCTGGACTCCATGCAAGACCCTTACACCGACCTGGAAATCAACTGCCGCGCCCAACTCTACATCCTGGAAGCGTGCCGCCTGTATAACCCCGGCATCAAGGTCGTCTTTGCCAGCACCCGCCAGATCTACGGCAAGCCAGACTACCTGCCTGTGGACGAGAAACATCTCCTGCGCCCGGTGGACGTGAACGGCATCAACAAGATGGCCGGTGAATGGTATCACGTCCTCTACAACAACGTCTATGGCATCCGCGCTTCTGCCCTGCGTCTGACCAACACCTACGGCCCTCGTATGCGGGTGAAGGACGCCCGCCAGACCTTCCTGGGCATCTGGATTCGTCTCCTGGTGGAAGGCAAACCCTTTGAGGTGTGGGACGGCCAGCAACTACGGGACTTCACCTATGTAGACGACGCGGTGGAAGCCTTGCTGCTGGCAGCGACCAACGAAGAGGCCAACGGCCAGGTCTTCAACCTGGGCGGAGAGCCCGTAGTGAGCCTGAAGGAACTGGCCGGCCGGCTGGTGGCAGCCAACGGCGGGGGTGATTACGTTGTGCGCCCATTCCCGCCGGAGCGCAAGGCCATTGACATCGGCGACTTCTACGCCGATTACAGCCGCATCCGCGCCGTCCTTGGCTGGGAGCCGCGCGTCTCGTTGGAGGATGGTTTGGCGCGGACGCTGGCCTTCTATCGGGAGCATTTGTCGAAATACCTCTAGCAAGGACCTCCATCAATGCCTCTCACCATCCTGCCCAGCCACCCGAAAGCCAACTACCTGGCCCATAAAGAAGAAATTGACGCGGCCATCGCCCAGGTCTTAGAGAGCGGCTGGTACATCCTGGGCCAGCAGGTGACCGCCTTTGAGAGTGAATTTGCCGCCTTCCTCGGCGTGGAACACGCCGTCGGCGTCGCCAGCGGCACTGATGCCCTGCACCTGGCTCTGCGCACCTGCGATGTGGGGCCGGGCGACCTGGTCTTCACCGTTTCGCATACAGCAGTCGCCACCGTCGCCGCCGTTGAGTTGTGCGGCGCGAGGCCGGTCCTGGTGGACATTGACCCTGCCGTTTTTACAATGGACCCGAACCGCCTGGAGGATGCCCTCCAGAGAGCGCAAGGCCGCGTGAAAGCGGTCATCCCTGTTCATCTCTACGGCCATCCGGCGGACATGGCGGCCATCGTGGAGATCGCGCAACGGCACGACCTGCGAGTTATTGAAGACTGTGCGCAGTCTCACGGTGCGACCTACCAGGGTAAGAAAACGGGAACTTTGGGGCACATTGCCACGTTCAGTTTTTACCCCACGAAGAACCTGGGGGCGTTGGGCGACGGGGGCATGGTCGTGACGAATGACGCGGAGTTGGCGCAGCGAGTTCGCTTTCTGCGGGAATACGGCTGGAAGGAACGCTACGTCAGCCACATCGCCGGCCTCAACAGCCGTCTTGACGAGATGCAGGCTGCCATCCTGCGGGTGAAACTCCGCTACCTGGATGCGGAAAATGAGAAGCGCCGCCGGCTGGCGCAAGAGTACGACACCTTGCTGGCCGGAACCGGCCTGGCTTTACCGGAGGTGAGGCCGGAAGTCAGTCACGTCTATCACCAATACGTCATACGCACGTGCCAGCGGGACGCGCTGCAGGCTTATCTGCGGGAACAAGGAACCGGCACGCTGATTCACTATCCGGTGCCGGTTCATTTGCAGCCCGCGTATGCCGGAAGAGTGACGGACGGCAAGTCGCTCCCCCAGACGGAGGCGGTCGCCGCCAGCATCCTCAGCCTGCCGATGTATCCCGAACTGGGAATTGACCAGGTTCAGATGGTGGCACGGCAGATCGCGGAATGGTGCAAGAGTGTGAGATAGCCCATACCTAAAGGGAAGACTTCACAGCAAGCCCATAAACTCATCCACGCTGAGGCCAGCCTGTCGTATGATCGCCCGAAGCGTGCCCCTATCCAATTCTCTATGGTCAGGCACCACTATTTGGGCAAAGGGATCGTGCCGACGCAGAATGATGTGGCTTCCTTCCTGCCGCCTGACAAAGAAGCCGGCTTTCGTTAGAGCAGCCACGCACTCTCGCCCAGAAATCCTCGGCAGTTTGCTCATACAGCCACGAGCAACGCCTCAAAGCGCTCCTCAGGGACAGGCAGACGATCCTCTTTCAGGGCTGCGATATACCCCTGAATTGCCTCTCTGACGTTAGTGATAGCCTCTTCTTTTGTCTTCCCCTGGCTGATGCAGCCGGGCAGGCTGGGACATTCGGCCACCCAATAACCATCTTCACCAGGATATATGATAACTTGCCTCACATTTTCACCTCTTCTGCTTCCCCGGCTACCATTCAAGGCAATTATATCACGGCCGCGCGCAGGTTGCTAAGGGTGATTTCCCTTGCAGCCGCTCACAGTGCGCGAGGTCGCGGCGTGCCAGGTGAGGCCAGCCGAGTTCGGTGTCAATGAGGCGGCGGCCCGCCGCGCCCATACGGGCGCGCAGGGCGGGGTCGGCCACCAGCGCGGCCAGAGCACGGGCCAGGGCTGCGTCGTCCCCTTCGGGAACCAGGTAGCCGTTGACGCCGTCCCGGATTGCCAGCCCGTTGCCTGCGGCGTCAGAGCCGACGACCGGTTTGCCGCACGACATTGCATCCAAAACTGTCACGTTCAGCCCATCTGCCGGGCGTGTCACCGCGGGCATCACGGCTACGTCGGCCACGTTGTAATAGACACTGATGCGGTCTGACGGGACGTTCCCCACCCAATGGACGCGCTCGCCCAAGCCCAGATCGCGGCCCAGTGCCTGCCACTCGGCCCACAGATCTCCCTCGCCGACCATCAGCAGGTGAACGGGCTGCCCCCTCTCCAACAGCGCCGCCGCGCGCAGCAGCCTATCAAATCCCTTCTTATAGACCATGCGACCTACCGCCAGCAGCACAACGGCATCCGCCGGGATGCCCAACCCGGCGCGCAGGGCGGCGGTGCCGGTCGGGTCAGGATGCAGCGCATCAGGGTCCACCCCGTATGCAATGAGGTCAAACCGGTCTGGGTCCGCGCCCAGTTCGTGGATGGCGACGTCGCGCAGCGATTCGGAGTTGGCGGTGATCAGCCCAGCCTGGGAGAAGCCAACCATTGCCATACGGCGAAAGAGGGGATTCTGCGCGGCCACGGTAGCGTCGGAGCCAGGGATGGAGACGACGAGAGGAACGCCGTAGCGGCGCGCGGCCAGCGCGCCCAGGAAGCCGTTGGGCAACGCCCAGTGCGCGTGCAGAACGTCCGGGCGTTCGCGGGCTACCCAGCGCATGACGGCCAGCGCACCCGCGACAAAGAGCCCCGGCGCCAGGAGATAGGTCGCCCGGCGGAGCGATACGTCGGCGCGCATGGTGCGCATATAGCCCAAGTGGTGCCACGACGCGCGTGGTGCGTAGTGATATAACACGAAGCGCACGCGGTGATCGGATGGCTGGCGCGCGTAGGCGGGGTCCCAGGGCGCGAGGATGGTCACCTGGTGGCCCTGGTTCACCAGTTCTTCGCTCAACGCCTCCACGAAGCGGCCAGAGAAATCGCCGCGATAGCGGGGATAGTTGTGGGTCAGGACGCCTATCTTCATCGGCGTCCTTCCTCGTCTCTCAGGCTCTGCCATTCCCGCTCCAACGCCTCAATGCGTTCGCCCTGGCTAACCACCAGTTCGGCCAGGAAGCCCACCAGGAAGAGGAAAAGCCCGGCCAGGGCCAGGATGCCCGCCGCAGTGAAGATGGGTCGCTGTTGCGTCTGCTCCAGAAGCCAGAGGATGAGCAAGTAGAGGTAGGTCAGGCCGCTGATGCTGAGGCAGGCCAGGCCGAGGCCACCGAAGAAGCGCATAGGCTGGCGCGAGAAGGTTACCAGGAACCAGACGACCAGCACGTCCAGAAGCGAGAGAGGGAGGCGCATCAGGCCGAATTTGGAGCGCCCGGCGCGGCGGGGATGATACGGC
>JADYZS010000448.1 GCA_020853075.1 Anaerolineae bacterium
CATACTTCCTTTGATTGAACTCCCAGGGATTGTATTACCGGGCAAGCGCCGCTTTCGCCGGGCATTTGACCTGTACGTGGATCTCAACCTCCCATTCGCTGATGCTTACCATGTGGCGCTCATGGAAAGCCAGGGAATATCTGAGATCGTTTCCTATGATGCTCACTTTGAGCGAATCCCCGGTTTGCGCAGAGTGGAGCCGTAATCAAACATGTTCACTGACGCCATCACTCCCTTCCAATCTCTCTGGCTGACCGGCCTCCTCGTCCTGTGGGCGACATTGCTCTTTGGCGGTTTCGCGTTCGGCAAAGCAGACGCCGGACGAATCCGGCGCATGCCCACCTGGACGCGCCTCACCTCGTCGGCTGCGTTGGTTGTGGCCGGTTGGAGTTGGTTCTGGATCACGCGGGGTAATGCCGCCAACTCTTTCGCCCTGTTAGTCGCTATCGGCATGACCTTTGGCTTTTTGGGCGATCTCTTCATGGCCCGTCTGCTGCCGGTTTCCCGGTACGTCCTGGGCGGCATCGGCGCGTTCGGCCTGGGCCACGTCGTCTATATCGCCGCCTTCCTGCGCCTGGGCAACCAGGCGGGGTTGGCTGCCGCCGGGGCGCGTTGGATCGCCTGGATTCTCTGGCTGCTGGTCGGGCTGGTTGGCTGGTATCTCGCCGTCTATCGGGGCCAACGCCCCACCGCTCTCCATCGGGCAGCCCTTCCCTATGCGCTATTGCTGGCGAGCACCGCGGGTTTCGCCACGGGCCTGGCGTTGCAGGCGCCGGTCTTTGTGTCGCTGGCTATCGGCGGTGCCCTTTTCCTTCTCAGTGACCTGATCCTGGCGGCCCAGCTCTTCAATGGCGTCCGTTTCTACCTGATTGGCGACGTCGTCTGGCTCACGTATGGCCCGGCCCAGGCCCTGATCGTGTATGCGGTGGCAGGCGCGCTGCGAGTTTTATCGTGATAGGGCTGTGTCAAAGTGTCCGCCATCGGATAAAATCCGACGGCTGTGCATCCCTGTTAAGCCTGCGGAGCAGGCTTTATGGCCCGTGGCCGTCGGTTTCAACCGATGGTCAACGCCTCAGAGGGACAAGATTGGCATCTCTGTACTCCGTTTCATGACTTTGACAGGGCCCTGTTTATCGTGAGTGGTTGAATAGACAACACCTCTGACTTGCGCTATAATCCCTCCAATCTATAGGTATAAGTAAGGTATCGTGTCCACGTATCATTCTCTACAACAGATAGATAGAACCATATTACCCAACGGGCTCCAGGTATGGGCGAAGGAGCGCCCCGGCACCGGCACGATTACGGCTATCCTGATCGTGCGTGTCGGCGCGCGCGTGGAAGACCGCAGCACTTCTGGCATCTCCCATTTCCTAGAACATCTCCTCTTTGATGGTACCGAGCGTTGGGACGAAGGCGAAATCCGCCAGGCTATTGAACGGGTCGGCGGCTCCTTCAACGGCTGGACGGGCCACGAGGGACCCGGCTTTGAGGTTGAGGTAGAGGCATCCCATCTGGCTACCGCGTTTGAGTGGCTGGCCGAGGTCGTTTTTCGTTCCACCGTTGCGCCAGACAAGATACGCAAGGAACGGAACATCCTCTTCCAGGAGAAGGGGGGACGGCTGGGCGTCCTCATCAACCTCTTTTTTGATGCGTGCGAACGGCTGGGTATCATCTACGATATGCGGCGCGAGGTGGTGCGTCGGCTATTCCCTGGCTCACGGTTAGAGGAATACATCATCGGGCGTGACCGTTCGCTCAGCCGCATCAGCCGCGCCCAATTGTTGGAGCACTACCATCGCTATTACGTGCCCAACAACATGGTCCTGATCGTGGTAGGTGACGTGACCTCGGCCCACGTTTTTGCGGAGGCCGCACGCTGCTTCGGCGGCTTCCCGGCAGGTGCGCTCCCTGCGCCGCCGCCCGCTTCCGGCCCGCCACCTGGCCGTTTCATAGACGTACGCGTGCGTTGGCCTTATTGGATTGATCGGGCTCTGGTGCGTCTGGGCGCGCGCACCGTCGGCCTCCGCGATAAAGACCGTTATCCTCTAGCCGTGCTCGGTTGGATGTTGGCCGACCGCCTCTGGACGGAGTTGCGAGAGCAGAAGGGGCTGGTCTATGGCGTGGGCGCGTACAACCACGAATACACCGACGGCGGCTACTTCACCGTTGAGACCGACTTTGACGGCGGACAGTTGGAGACCATCGTCACCAGCATCAAGAAAGACCTGGACGACCTGAAGGAGGGCCGTTTCAATGACGAACTTCTGGCTCGTGCCAAGCAAGTGCTGCGTGGTCGCGCCATCCTCAGCCTTGACTCCAACTACGAACTGGCCGCCATGTTCACCGAGCCCGCGCTCTACCTGCGGCCCGATGAGCCGGTGCCTGACCACTTCGCCGCGATTGAGGCCGTCGCCCGCGAGGACGTGCAACGCGTGGCACAGACCTATTTCCGTCCGGATAACAGTTACCAGGCACTCTTCCGTCCGGCTTTCACGCTGCGCGAGGCTCTCATCGGTGGCGGCGCGGCATTAGCCGCCATGGTGCCCCTTGTGGCCTGGGCGATACAACGTCGCCGCCATCGCCGCCGTTCCTGAGCCCTCACTCTCCCCCATCCGTGCGGCGAGTATCCCGCAAGGGGACGGTCGGTACTCCACCCTGGGAGGGCGGAGCCCGACACAGGGAGTACCTGCGCCCACGGGACTTTCCCCCCTCCCTCTCCTGTACTCATCCCGCGGAGCGGGACTTTGCGGGCTTTCCACCGCCAAAATTGGGAGAGGGAGGGGGCGAAGGGGGTAGGTGAGGGCCGCTTCCCAACACCCTTCGCAAGCAATAGAAAACGCATCCCCCACGAGGTGCCACGTATGAAAGGTCGCACTCTCCTCATGATCCCTGGGCCCGTAGAATCGGAGCCCGAAGTGATGGCGGCTTTGGCCGACCCTGCTACCAGCCACGTCGCCCCTGCGTTCATAGAGATATTTGGCCGCGCCCTGGAGCGGCTGCGCACCGTCTTCAGTTGCCCCGACGGCCAACCCTTTGTTGTCGCGGGTTCCGGCACCCTGGCGATGGACCTATTGGCCGCGAACCTGACCGAGCCGGGGACGCGAGCCTTGGTGGTCAACACTGGCTATTTCGGTGATCGCTTCGGTGACATGCTCGCGCGCTACGGGGCGGAGGTGACTCACCTGCGCGCGCCAGTGGGGGGCGCGCCCACACCGGCAGAGGTGGACGCAGCCCTTTCTCTCCGCCGTTATAATCTCCTCACGATCACCCACGTGGACACTTCTACCGGCGTGCGGGCCGACGTGCAAGGCATCGCCGCGATAGCCCGCCGTCACGACGTCCTCTGCTTGGTGGATGGCGTCTGCTCTGTCGGCGGCGAGGCGCTAGATATGGCGGCTTGGGGTGTGGATGCGGCCTTGACCGCGTCGCAGAAGGCATTGGCCGTGCCGCCCGGCCTTGCCCTGGCCGTCGCCGGGCCGCGCGCGCTGGCGGCTTTCTCTGCGCGCAAAACGCCCGTCGCCAGTTACTATTCTGATTGGAGCCTCTGGCTGCCGGTCATGCAAGCCTATGAAGCGCGCAAGCCCGCGTACTTCGGTACGCCCGCGGTCAATCTGGTGCACGCCCTGGAAGTGAGCCTGGCGCAAATCGTGGCCGAGGGGATGGCGGCGCGCGTCACCCGCCATCGCCGTCTGAGCGATGCGCTGAAGGGAGGCATCGGCGCGCTGGGGCTAAACCAGGTTCCGCTGCGCCCGGAGTTGGCCGCGACGACCCTCACCGCGGTCTATTACCCCGATGGCGTGAACGCCTCGTTCTTGCCCAAGGTTGCCGCTGCCGGCGTTATCCTGGCCGGTGGCTTACACAAAGAGATCCGGGATCGCTACTTCCGCATCGGCCACATGGGTACGGTGCGCCCGGCAGACATCCTGGCAACCCTGGGCGCGCTAGAGACGGGCCTGGCTGCGGCGGGCTACAGGTTTGACCACGGCGCCAGTGTCTCCGCGGCTCAGGCCGCGCTCGTGGGGTGAATGAGCGCGGCGTTTCCTTACCCTTCCTCTTCGCGAAACTGTTGTGTTTGCTGCCTGCGCGCCCTATGGTACAATGCGTGCGGTTTTCTTGCGATTCTCATTGTGGGTACGTTGCTACATTACGCGAGGGAACGTGAACTCATGCCAAACGATCTGACGCGCGTCGGCATCCTGGGGGGAACCTTTGATCCGGTGCACATCGGGCATCTGATTCTGGCCGAAGAAGCGTGGGCGCGGCTAAAGTTGTCGCAAATCCTCTTTGTGCCTGCGGGCGATCCGCCCCACAAGCGTGGCCTCCCTCTTTCGCCAGCGCGCCACAGGCTCCGCATGTTAGAACTCGCCCTCGCCGGCAACCCGCATTTCGCCCTCTCGCGGGTGGATACCGACCGCCCCGGCCCTCATTACACGCTTGACATGGTGCGTTTGTTGCAAGCGCAGTTAGGCCCCCAGGCAGAACTCTATTTCCTCATGGGCTTTGACTCGTTGATAGAGTTTCCCACCTGGCACAGGCCTCAGGAACTCCTGGCTCTCTGCCGCCTGGTCGCCCTCACCCGCTACGGTTACGAGTTGGACTGGAATAAACTGGAGGCCGCGCTCCCCGGCCTGCGACAACGGGTGACGCTCCTGCCGATGCCGGAGTTGGAGATAGCATCTCACATCATTCAGCAGCGGGTGCGCGAGGGCTGGCCCATCCGCTACCAGGTGCCCGCGCCAGTGGTGGAGTATATCCAGCAAAACCACCTCTACCGCAATTCGGTGAAGGCGGAATAAATCATTGATTCGGGGAAAAAGAAACCGGTCACTCAATAGTCGCGACAGATCAATGGCAGATACATACGCCGCAGCAACGTCTGGCCGACTTGGATCCGCCGATAGTCAATGGTGTGATATTGGTGCGCCCCGTCCCAATGCTCAAAGGTACCCAGGCCTATCGCGCTCGCAAGCCTCAGATAATCGTCCGAACCGGTCGGGACGCCGCTTTCCGCATCAAGGAAATCGTACATCACGCAGTCAATCGCGACCGGGTCAGTTGAGAAGAAAAGGCTGTTCGGCGATTTGTTGCCAAAGGTCGGCCAGGGGCTGGGGACCTCATCATAATTGTTTATCCGCGCCCCATAGAGACCATCGCCAACTGTGAGCACGGTCTTGTTTTTGAAATGCGGATTGTTATAGATGTCCACCAGACCGTTGTAGGTGGAAAGGTATTCCCCGTCGCCGAGGTCCACCGACCAGTGGACGAGATCGCAGCGGTTGAAGGAGCCGAAGTGATTTTTGAATCCGAGCGTGACTCCAGCCATGCCATGTTTTTTCATGATCGGCATGTTGATCAGGTACGTCGCGTTGGCCAGCGCGTTGCAGATTGGGCGGTCGCTGATCGCAGGTTTGCCGGCAGGAACGTTAAAGTGAACCTTCTGAGAGGTGCTGTAGCCAAGCGCGGTGGAACAACCCGGCTCATTTGCGTGAAATTGCACGTTGGGGTACAGCGCCGTGACTTTGTCCATGAGACGCGAGGGCATTTCACCGTTGTGCCAACCATTCGTCACGTCGTATATCCAGATGTCGTTTTCGGGAACGCCGATCGCTTTCAACCCGCGGATGACCGCATTGATCGGTTGCGGGAGCGCATCAATCACTTGACCGTCGCTACCGCAGCTGGCATTGTTGAGATTGATCTTGATCGCGACCTTCTGGCCGGCGGTGTAGCCTGGGATGAGGGCACGCCACGCGCCAGCGAGGGTAACCGTGTTCGTTAAGGCCATCACGCCCCGATCGGTCATCGCGTCCACAGCTGTCTGACTGATGTAATCGCCGTACCAGCCCGTGGCGTAGTCCCAATAGGTCGCCTCGTTGCTGTGGGTATGAATGACGCGGTTGGACAGCATCGCGGCCTGCGCCGACATGGTTCGCTCGGCGCATGCTGAGCGCGATGGATAGCGACCAAGTGCAACGGTTGCTACCGCGCTGAGTAGAAACTCACGGCGCGAGAATTTCGGCAATTGGGAGTACTTCATTATCTTCCCTCAGTAGACCAGTCTGCTAGGGACTTGCCCAAAATCTCGCGGCGCACCCGCTTGCAGAGGTCGGGATGAACCCAGATATCCTCCCGGCTCTCTATGAGCGCCAGCAACTCCTCAAATACTGCCGAGGTCAACATATCTCTGTGAAAAGCCTCCACCAGGACTCCCAATGAACCGACGGTGACCAGACCTAACCGATCTGCTATGGAACGGGCATAGACCTCGTCCATAAGCAACAATGCCCGATGTGGTATGGCTAAGGCGATGGCCTCGCGCTCGCCATTACCCAAACGGGCTTCGCCGGTCAATTCTGGCGGCAGAGTGGACGGCGCCGTCGGCTGCCATTCCATCCTGTCCAAAAAGGTGCGAATTGCCTCCGCGTCCGGGTATGCTCGCATCCGCCCCACAATGATTGCCTCATAGTGAACTGCTTCCGGCACGATGACAATGCCGTAAAGAGCGGGCAGCAGATGCAGATGGTTGAGTTTAGCCAGGGTAATGAGAGGGCCGGAATTCGTGACGGCGGTCATCGCTGCAAATCTTGCTGAGCGAATCGCTCATCGTACTGCGGAAGCACTCCCTTCCGTCTAGCCTCCTCCATGACTACCCGCTCCGGGAGGTTCACCAAGTTGGAAACGTAGCCCAGCGACCCGATTCCTCGCTGATAGAGGGTTAGAGCACGTTGAAGACGGTATTCCTCCAAGCCAAGGCTCAGAATCTCCAATAGTGCAGCCTGGTCTTTCAAGTCTTGCACCCACTCCTCGGGGACCTCCAACTGTACTTTAACCATCCCGCTCATCTTCTTCACAATACCTTTCCCGGCTCCAGGCCGATCAACTATCGTCCTTTATTATACCACTTCTTCGGCTCACTTTTCCGCGGCCATCTTGGCCTTCTCTTCCTCCACCCGCACGCGGCGCAGGAACTTGCCTACCATTGTCCTGGGGAGTTCGCTGCGGAAGTCCACGAAGCGGGGGACTTTATAGGGCGCGAGCCGCTCGCGGCAGAAGGCGATGATCTCGTCGGCGGTAGCCGTCTCGCCCGCCTTGAGAACGATGAATGCCTTGACTCGCTCGTTGCGATATTGGTCGGCCACGCCGATGACGACCGCCTCCATCACCTTCGGATGCGTGAAGAGGACTTCTTCCACCTCGCGCGGGACGACGTTGTACCCGCTCACAATGATGAGATCCTTCTTGCGATCCACTATGTAGAAATAGCCGTCCTCGTCCATCTTGGCAATGTCGCCGGTGTAGAGCCAGCCTTCCGCGTCCTTGGCAATAGCGGTCTCCTCCGGTTTCTGCCAGTAGCCCACCATCACCTGGGGGCCGCGCAGGGCCAGTTCACCTTCCTGGCCCACCGGCACGTCGCCGCGTCTGCCATCATGCACAGGCTCCAGCGTGACGATCTTCGCCTCCACGTCGGGGAAGGGGGTGCCGATGCTCCCGGCCTTGCGCAGCCCGTAGATGGGGTTGCAGTGGGTGACCGGCGCAGCCTCCGTCAGGCCATAGCCTTCCACCAGACGTCCGCCGGTCAGCTTCTCAAATCTCTCCTGCACCTCCATCGCCAACGGCGCCGCGCCGCTGATGCACGCCTTGACGCTACGTAAGTCATACTCCTGGACCTTCGGATGGTTGATGATGCCGATGTACATGGCGGGCACGCCGGGGTAGATGGTGCACCGCTCCCGCTGGATGATCCGCATTACGTTGTCAATGGGGCGCGGGTTGGGCACGACAAAGGTCTGCGCGCCCACGAAAATACCCAACGACATGGCGACGGTCATGCCATAGACGTGGAAGAAGGGAATGGCCCCCATCATCCGCTCTTTGCCCGGCTCTATCGTTTTGAGCCAGGTTTTGGTCTGGATGGTGTTCACCACCAGATTATAGTGGCTCAGCATGGCAGCCTTCGGGATGCCCGTGGTGCCACCCGTGTATTGGAAGAGGGCCACGTCGTTGGCGCTCACTTCTACCGGCGGCGAGGGCGGATGCTTCGCCAGCAGGTCAGTCAAGAAATGGATGCCTTCGGATGGCGCGACCTCCAGCAGATGTCCCTCTTTCTTGAGAGTTCTCTTCACCAACCCCTTGAAGGGCGCGGCCACGAAGTCGTGGATGTCGGTGATGATGGCATGCTTGACCTGGATCTCCTTCTGGATTTGTTGCAGGTTGCGGTAGAACTGGCTGAGGAGCACCACCGTCTCCGCGCCCGCGTCGGCGAATTGCTGTTTCATCTCGCGCGCGGTGTAGGTGGGGTTCGTGTTGACGACGATGGCTCCCGCCTTCATCGCGCCGTAGAAAGCGATTATGAATTGCGGCGTGTTGGGCAGCATGACCGCCACGCGGTCACCCTTGCGCACGCCTAGCCCAGAGAGCGCGGCGGCAAAGCGGTTGGTGAGTTCGTCCAATTGGCGGTAAGTCAGGCGGGCCGCGATCCTGAGGCCCCCCGGCAGGTAGCGCAGGATCATGTTGACCGCGACCTGGTCAGGATACTGCCGGGCTGAGTCGGTGAGCATCTGGAAAAGCGGGATGCGCGGGTAGGCCAGGGTAGAGGGAACTCCCTGTTCGTAGTGGGCTAACCAGGGCTTGTCCATACGTTTGTCTCCTTAGGTAGTGGACGGAACCGCGACTCAATGCGCCGTTGGCCCCCGTGGGAAGGGGAGCCCTTGTTGGGTGGATGGGGACTCGTGCCCTTGTTTCCAGTATAGCGGAAATCTTGGGTCACGTCAATAGATAGTTGGCAACGTTGTGCAATCTCTCCTATGTATGACCTGAATCAGTGCGCCAGAACACGATCGCGCCTATAATATAAGGTGTTGATCTCTTAGGAGGCGATACCATGTCGCGTAGCCAAGTGATGATTGACGGCAATGAGGCTGCGGCCTACATTGCCCACAAGACCAATGAAGTGATCGCGATCTACCCGATCACACCTTCCTCGCCGATGGGCGAATTCGCCGACGAATGGAGCGCCCACGGTGGGAAAAACATCTGGGGCACAGTGCCCCTGGTCATAGAGATGCAGTCCGAAGGGGGGGCTGCCGGCGCGGTGCATGGCGCCCTGCAAACCGGCTCCCTCACCACGACGTTCACCGCCAGCCAGGGCCTCCTGCTGATGATCCCCAATATGTACAAGATCGCGGGCGAACTGACCAGCACCGTTTTCCACATTGCCGCCCGCACTGTTGCCACGCATGCACTATCTATTTACGGCGATCATAGCGATGTGATGGCGGCCCGCACCACCGGCTGGGCTATGCTTTTCTCCAACTCGGTGCAGGAGGTTATGGATTTCGCCCTCATTGCTCAAGCCAGCACCCTGGCCGCGCGCGTTCCTTTCCTCCATGCCTTTGACGGCTTCCGCACCTCCCACGAGGTCATGAAGATAGAGAAGTTGTCAGATGCCGACATCCAGGCGATGATTGACGAAGAGTTGGTGCGGGCCCACCGCCAGCGCGCGCTTTCGCCCGACAGGCCTTTTATCCGAGGCACCGCGCAGAACCCCGACGTCTTCTTCCAGGGCCGCGAGGCTGCGAACTCCTATTATCTGGCCGCGCCCGAGATCGTGCAGAAGACGATGGACAAGTGCGCTGGCCTGGTGGGCCGCCAGTATCATCTCTTTGATTACGTGGGAGCCCCCGACGCGGAACGGGTGATTGTCATGATGGGCTCTGGCAGCGAGGTCGCCGAAGAGACCGTGGATTATCTGGCGAAGCGCGGCGAGAAGGTCGGCGTGTTGAAGGTGCGGCTCTACCGGCCCTTCTCCATCGGCCATTTCCTGGCCGCCCTGCCCAAGACCGTGAAAGTGATCGCTACCCTGGATCGCACCAAGGAGCCTGGCGCCGTCGGCGAACCTCTCTATCAGGATGTGGTGACGACCATCGGTGAAGGCTTTGCCAACGGTACAACTCCGCTCGCCGTCTTCCCGAAGATCATCGGGGGGCGATACGGCCTCTCATCTAAGGAATTCACCCCCTCTATGGCTAAGGCCGTCTTTGACGAGATGGCGAAACCACAACCCAAGAACCACTTCACCGTCGGCATCGTGGATGATGTGACGCATACCAGCCTGGATTGCAACCCTGATTTTGACACCGAGGCGAACGACGTGGTGCGCGCGGTCTTCGATGGGCTGGGTGCCGACGGTACGGTGGGAGCCAATAAGAATTCCATCAAGATCATCGGCGAAGAGACGCCCAACTACGCTCAAGGTTTCTTCTTTTACGATTCCAAGAAGTCGGGCACGGTCACTATCTCGCACCTGCGCTTCGGTCCGCGTTCTATCCGCAGCACCTACCAGATCCAACAGGCTAACTTCGTCGGCGTGCACCAATTTGGCTTCCTGGAGCGGTACGATGTGCTGGGGGCCGCACAAAAAGGCGCAACTTTCCTCCTCAACAGCCCCTATGGCCCCGCTGAGGTCTGGGATCATCTGCCCCGGCCGGTACAGGAGCAGATCATTGCTAAGAAACTGAAGTTCTATGTGATTGATGCCTACACCGTCGCCAGGAACACCGGCATGGGCGTGCGTATCAACACCATCATGCAGACCTGCTTCTTCGCCATCAGTGGCATACTGCCCCGCGACGAGGCGATTGCTCAGATCAAATATGCCATCCGCAAGACCTACGGTAAGCGTGGCGAAGCCGTCGTCCAAAAGAACTTCGCCGCCGTAGATGAGACCCTGGCCCATCTCCACGAGGTGAAGGTCCCTTCGCAGGCGACGAGCACGATTGGGCTGCCGCTGGTTGTGCCAGCAGAGGCGCCGGAGTTCGTGCAGAACGTGACCGCCAAGATCATCGCCGGCAAGGGCGATCTCTTGCCGGTGAGCGCGCTGCCGGTGGATGGAACCTATCCCAGCGGCACGACGCAATGGGAGAAACGCAATATCGCCCAGGAGATTCCCGTCTGGGATCCGAATATCTGCATCCAGTGCGGCAAGTGTGTGCTGGTCTGCCCCCACGCCGTTATCCGCGCCAAGGTGTACGACGAGGGCGCATCGGCAGGAGCGCCGGCCACCTTCAAGTCCACGGCGGCTCGCTGGAAAGAATTGTCTTCCTTGAAATACGCACTACAGGTCGCCGCAGAAGACTGCACGGGGTGTGCCCTCTGCGTGGAGGTCTGCCCCGTCAAAGATAAGACGCAAGTGGGCCGCAAGGCTATCAACATGGCGCCGCAACTGCCGCTCCGAGAGCAGGAGCGCGTGAACTGGAACTTCTTCCTGGGCCTGCCGGAAGTATCACGCACTGATAGCCTCAAGTTCAACAACGTCAAGAACATCCAACTCCTGCGACCTCTCTTTGAGTTCTCCGGCGCGTGCGCAGGCTGCGGCGAGACGCCCTACCTGAAACTGCTGAGCCAGCTGTTCGGCGAGCGCGCCCTCATCGCCAACGCCACCGGCTGCACCAGTATCTACGGCGGTAACCTCCCGACCACACCGTGGGCCTTCAACCAGGATGGTCGTGGCCCGGCGTGGAGCAATTCCCTCTTTGAGGATAATGCCGAGTTTGGCCTGGGCATGCGTTTGACGGTGGACAAGCAGGGTCAGTATGCTCGTGAACTGGTGAGGCGGCTGCGCGATACCATCGGTGCCGAGTTGGCCGATGCCTTGCTGGCCGCTAACCAGTCCGACGAGGCGGGCATCATCGCGCAACGCCAGCGAGTAGCGGAGTTGAGGGCCAGACTGGCGAACGGAGGAGACCCGGCTGCGCGGGATCTTTGGGCCCTGGCAGAGATGCTGGTCAACAAGAGCGTCTGGATCGTAGGAGGTGACGGCTGGGCCTACGACATTGGCTACGGTGGCCTGGATCACGTGCTGGCAAGCGGTCGGAACGTCAACGTGCTGGTGTTGGATACGGAAGTTTATTCTAACACCGGCGGGCAATCCTCCAAAGCGACGCCGTTGGGAGCAGTTGCCAAGTTCGCGGCGGGCGGCAAACCGACTGCCAAGAAGGACCTGGGCATGATGGCGATGAATTACGGCAACGTCTATGTGGCCGCAGTCGCCATGGGCGCTAGCGACGCTCATACGGTCAGGGCCTTCCTGGAAGCCGAGGCCTACGATGGGCCTTCCCTCCTCATCGCTTACAGCCACTGCATCAATCACGGTATTGATATGACGAAGGGAATGCAACAGCAGCGATTAGCCGTGGAGTCGGGCTATTGGCCTCTCTACCGCTACAATCCCGCGCTCAGGGCAGAGGGCAAGAACCCGCTGCAACTTGATTCTAAGGCTCCCGCCGTCCCCCTCAGAGACTATGCCTACAACGAGACTCGCTATCGCATGTTGGAGCAGAGCGACCCTGAGACTGCTGCTCGCCTCCTGGCCGAGGCTCAAGAAGCAGTAAATGCGCGCTGGCATAAATACGAACAACTGGCGAAGATAGAATCGTGAGGGCCAGTGCCTTACACTCCGGCAAAGGAAAGAGAAGGTAACGAAACATGGATCTGACCACGACCTACATGGGCATGACCCTTAAAAATCCGGTGGTGGCCTCGGCCTCACCCCTCTCCGAAAGCCTTGACAACATCCGCAAGATGGAAGACGCGGGCGCTGCGGCAGTGGTCATGTACTCCCTCTTTGAGGAGCAGATCACGCTGGAGAGCAACCTGCTGGATCACTACCTCAGTTACGGCACCGAAAGTTTCGCCGAGGCCCTCACCTACTTCCCCAATATGGCAACCTACAAGGTTGGCCCGGAGGAATACCTGAACCAGATCAGGCGAGCCAAGGCGGCGGTGGGTATCCCGATCATCGGCAGTCTCAACGGTGTCTCCACTGGCGGTTGGATCAGGTACGCCAGGAAGATTGAAGAGGCGGGCGCCGACGCGTTGGAACTGAACATCTACTACATCCCTAGCGATGTGAAAACGACGAGCGTCGAAGTAGAGGAGATGCACCTGGAGGTCGTGCGCGACATCAAGGCTAGCATCTCCATCCCGGTGGCCGTCAAGTTGAGCCCCTTCTTCAGCGCCACGGCGAACATGGCCTACCGTTTAGCCGGGGCCGGCGCCAACGCTCTGGTACTTTTCAACCGCTTCTACCAGCCCGATTTTGACCTGGAGAAGTTAGAGGTCGTGCCCTTCCTGGTGCTCAGCAATTCCAGCGAACTGCGGTTACCCTTGCGTTGGGCTGCCATTCTCTATGGGCGTGTGCAGGCGGACCTAGCTATCACCAGCGGCGTGCATACCTACGAGGATGTGCTGAAGTGCATGATGGCCGGCGCCAAGGTCTTAATGATGGCCTCGGAACTCCTGCGAAATGGCATCCACCGCATCGACCAGATCCTGGAGGACATGACCTGGTGGATGGAGGAGCACGAGTACGAGTCGGTGACCCAGATGCAAGGGAGCATGAGCCAGAAGCACGTGGCAGAACCTGCGGCTTTTGAACGGGCTAACTACATGAAGATTCTCCAATCGTGGCGTTCTGACCCCACCGGCCAACTCATCAAATAGAAGACCGCCGTCCGCTTCTTTTCAGATAGGTAAGACTAACAGCACGTGCCCCGCTCCAGATACCGGAGCGGGGCACGTTGTTTGTTGAGGAAGGGATACGCTTCGGGCCAGGCCTATGCGTTATGGCGCGACAGGAGCAGGGCCCGGTATCACGGGATGTTGTACCTGGTTCTCAGGTAATCTTCCACGGCCTGGCGTTCGGCGGGGGTGAGGGCTTTAGTGTAGATGAGGATCTCGGTGATGTCGGTGCTGATGTAACTGGCTC
>JADYZS010000449.1 GCA_020853075.1 Anaerolineae bacterium
AGTCCCGGCCATCGGTTGAAACCGACGGCAAATGGCTTAGAAAACCCGCAAAGCGGGTTTCTTGCACATACCAGCCGTCGGATTTTATCCGATGGCGGCCTGTTCCCGTACTTCTCAGACAGCCTCTAAGGGTTTTTGTGGCGCGGCTCGCGTATGCCACGCCGCATGAAGAAGAAGGTGGCAACCGATGCCACCAGGCTAACAGCGAAAAGGACGGGGTAGCCCGCCCAACCTGCGACCCAGCCCGCCACGAGGGGAGCAATGGTTGCCGCGGCCCCTGCCGTGGTGTTCGCCAGGCCGATGTAGGTGGGGCGCGATTCCGGCGTGCTGAATTCCATCGTGATGGCGAGGCTAGAGAGCGAGTTGCCCGCCAGCCCGATGCCCAGAAAGGCGAAGGAAACGTAAAACCACAGGGGCGTCGCGCCGATGAAAGCCAGCAGCATCGCCGCGAGGATGGCTAACACCGAAAGTTCCAACGTCACCTTGTGCCCGCGCCGGTCGGCCAGTTCGCCCAGGGCCAGGTTGGCGACCATCTGGCTGGCGACCAGGATCGTGGTGAAGGTCCCGGCGGCCTGGTCGGGGAGGCCAAAGCGGCGCGCGGCATAGACAGCGATGAATCCGCTCCCCATGCTGCCGAAGGCCCACCCGATGCGGCTTAACAAATAGCGGCGGTAATTCTTATCCTCTTGCACGAGAACCAGCAGGTTCCGCCAGTATTGGCGTGCGCTGGTGGGAGGGCGCGGGTCGTGGCGCGGGGGTTCGCGTGTCGCCATCAAGAAGAACCAGGAGATGATCGCACCGACGGCGGTAAAGGTGAAGCAAATGGCGAAGTTCGTGGGGAAGGGGTAGCGGGCCAGGATAATGGTCGCACTGGCCGCCGCGAGCAGGCCGAGGGCAGCCCCGCCGAAGAACGCCAGACCGAAGAAGCGCCCGCGCGCCCGCACCGGGATGATCTTGGCGATCATCTCCTGCCAGGCGGTGGTGAGGATGCCCGTGCCGACGGCATGCCAGGTCAAACCGAGAAGGAAGAGCGCCAGGGTCAGGCTGGCTCCTAACCCGCCTGCCAGCCAGACGACGAGGGCCATGATGATAATGCCCAGCCGCTCGCTCATCAGGCTGGTGTAGGCCACGAAGGGCTTCTTGCGCGGGAGCCGCTCCACCAGGCGCGCGGTGAAGATCTGCGGCAGGAGGCTGCCCACCGCGGGGATCGCCGCGACGAGGCCGATGATGAGAGGCGCGGATGTGAACCGGCTGACAAAGAGGGGGAGCATGCTGGTCGTGGAGACGAAGGAATAGCCCCCCATGAAGATCGCGATGTCCAGCACGTTGGCGAGGAAGTTGCGCCGGTAATGGCGGGCAATCTCGGCCTCAACGATAGAGTCGGTGTCTGTCATGGTTTATCCGGTGTCTGGGATACTAGTGGAGGTATGCTTTAGTCCACCTACCCTCACCCCCGACCCCTCTCCCGTCGGGAGAGGGGCGCAGGTTTCCTCTCCCCGGAGGGGAGAGGGTAGGGTGAGGGGAGAACCTGCTATTCTACTCAGCCACCTGTTAGAACTCTTTCACTGTCGGCGTGCCGCGGCTCGCGCACCCACCAATGAAGCACGATAAAGGTAACGACTCCCCCTACCATGCTGAGGGCAAAGAGAGCCGGATAGCCCGCCCAGCCTGCGATCCAGCCTGCCAGGAGGGGCGCGACCAGCATCGCAACCCCTAGAGTGGTATTCGCCAGGCCGATGTAGGTGGGGCGCGATTCGGGCTGGCTAAACTCCATTGTAATGGAGAGGCTTGATACGATATTACCTCCCGCGCCGATACCCAAGAACACGAAGGAAACATAAAACCACAGGGGGCTCTCGCCGACAAAGGCCACGGCCATAGCCGCGAGCAAGGCCAACGAAGCAAGTTCCAGCGTTAACTTGTGCCCGCGCCGGTCGGCCAGTTCGCCCAGGGTCAGGTTAGCAACCATCTGGCTGGCGACCAGGATGGCCGTGAAGGTCCCCGCCACCTGATCGGGGAGGCCAAAACGGCGCGCGGCATAGACGGCGATGAATCCCCTCCCCATGCCACCAAAGGCCCAGGCAACCTGGCTCACCAGATAGCGGCGAAAGTTCGCGTCCTGGCGCAACAAGATAAACAGGTTCTGCCAGTATTCGCGCCCGGTGGTGGGCGGGCGGGGATCGGGGCGTGCCGGTTCGTGGGTCGCCAGGAAGAAGAGAAAAGAGACCATCACGCAGACGGCGGCGACGGTGAAACAGATGGCGAAGTTGGTCGGAAAGGGGTAGCGGGCCAGGATGGCGGTCGCCGCGCTGGCAGCCACCAGGGAAAGCGCGGACATACCGAAAAAGGAGACACCGAAGAAACGCCCGCGCGCCCGCACCGGGATGATCTTCGCCATCAACTCCTGCCAGGCGGTGATCACCATGCCCGCACCCAGGGTATGATAGGTGAAGGCGAGAAAGAAGAGAATCAGGGTTAAGCGAGTCTCAAATATGTGCGCGCCCCAAACGACGAGAGCAGTCGCGACAATCGCCAGGCGTTCGCCCAGGAGGGTGGTGAACGCCACAAAGGGCTTCTTGCGCGGGAGCCTTTCCACCCATCGCGCGGTGAAGACCTGGGGGAGCCACACCAAAGCAGAAAGGGTGCCGATAAGGCCGATGATCAGCGACGAGGAGGTGAGCCTGCTGACGAACAAGGGGAGGATGCTGCCGCTGGACATGAACGAAAAGCCCACCCCGCCGATGCTCGTGTCCAACACATTGACGATGAAGTTGCGCCGGTAGTGCTTGCTTATCTCCGCGTCGTAGGCGGAATCGGACGTGATCATATTCAGGACTCTAGCCATAGAAACAGGAGACCGGCCCCTGTCCTCAGTACGCCTACGATCAGGATAGCGGCGAGCATACCGAAGGCAGTAGAGAATGCGCTCCCCAACAAAGGCCCGGCGAAGACGGCAATGTTGACCAGGATCATGTAGAGAGCGGTAAAGTCGGCCCGGTTCTCTTCCGGGCAGGCTTCTACTAATCCATTCGGCAGGGCCACGCTGAAACCGATGATCACGATCCCGGCAAAGATGTGAATGGGAATGAGAGAAGCAACCGAGGGCGCGATCACGAGGAGTGCGCAATAGACACCCATGCCAACCCCAGACCAGGCCAGCGTCTGGCGGGTTCCCCACCAGCGGAGAACACGATCCATCCATAAGGCGGCAACGACCGAGGTCGCCGTGTAAATCGTCAACAGGATGCTGATCCACCCATCAGATGCACCCAGCCTGTTCACCAGCAGGATAGGGTACAACGGCGTCAGCATGGTCACGGTCAAGTTTGTGGCCGTGGCGCAGACCGCGAAGCGCACGAAGCGACGCTGTCCCTTGATCTGCGCCCAGCGGGCACGCCACGATGGGGATACGGACCCGTTAGACGGTGCATCACCGGAGGAAAGGCGGATGCGACTCAAATACCATGCGCTCCCCAGGCCGATGACGGAACTGGCGAGGAACAACATCTGATAGTTGAAGGGGAAAGGCGAACCCTCTAACCAAAAGCCTGCGAGCAACAGGCCGAGCATGGAGGTCAGGCTGCCGATAGAGAAACGGCGGCTCATCACGTGGGCTCTCTGCTCCGGCGGCACGGCATAGGCGAACATGGTGAAAAACCCGACACTGAGGACGGAGAAAGGTATCCCGCTGAGAAGATTGGTAAAGACCAGCGCCTCGGCTTGGAAACGCGACACAACCGATGGGATTAAAGCAAACATCAGAAAAGCAAAACGGTGAAAGATCACAGCTACCACCAGGCTGTGTATCAGCCGTTTCTTGTCGGCGACCAACCGGGCGGCGGGGAGCGAGAAGAGGAGTGCGACGAGATAGGGGCCGGAGGTCAGCGCACCCACCAGAAGGTCCGACGCCCCCAGACGCACGGCGAAAACCGGCAGGAAGTTGAGAACGATGGTAATGGTGAAATATCCCAGGGCGTAATCTATGTAAATGGCCCGCGTGTTCATATTGCCAAGATCAGCGGATGGAGCCAATAGCAACGTGCGCTGCCACAGGGAGATGCGAGGTGACGCGTGAGACAGCCGTTCGGCAAGATCCGGCATTGGTGTCACTGTTCAATACTCCAGCCACAGAGATAGGAGCCCTGCGCCTGCCCTCAAGGCTCCTACGATGATGATAGCGGCGACCACGCCGAAGGCGGTGGATAAGACGCTTCCTAGCAAAGGCCCGGCGAAGGTCGCGACGTTGACCAGCACCATGTACAGAGCCGTGAAATCGGCCCGGTTCTCTTCTGGACAGGTTTCCACCAGGCCGTGGGGTAGGCCCACATTGAAACCTGCAATGAGGGTGCCAGAGAAAACAAAGAGCGGGACTAGGGATGGTACCGAAGGCGCGAGGGCAAAGGCTATGGCATATATTCCTAAGCCTACCCCGGTCAGGACCAGCGTATAGCGCGTTCCCCAACGACGGAGAACTCGATCCACGCCGAGGGCTGCCACAAACGAAGTCGCATTGTAGATTGTCCATAAAAGGCTGATCCAACCGTCGGATGCGCCGAACCTGTTCACAAACATGATGGGATACAATGACTGAAGCATACTTATGGACGTGATCAAGGCCGTTGCGCAGATCGCAAAACGCACAAAGCGGTGTTGTCCCTTGATCTGCGCCCAACGAGCGCGCCACGATAGAGAGACTGCCGGCGGGTAGAGGGGAGGATCGCGCGGAGAGAGGTAGATGCGACTGACATACCATACACTGCCGAGGCTGATCAGAAAGCACGCGAAGAAGGTGATTTCGTAGTTGAAGGGGAAGGGCAGGCGCTCCAACCAGAAACCGGCGAGCAGAAGGCCGAGCATGGCAGTCAGGCTGCCGATGGCGGAACGGCGGCTCATCACGTGCGCTCGTTGCTCCGGCGGTATGGCATAGGCAAACATGGTGAAGAACGCGACGTTGATCATTGAGAAGGGTATGCCGCCGAGAAGATTGGTGAGAGCCAGGGCTTCGGCCTGGAAACGCGACAAGATTACCGGAATCAACGCGAACATCAAATAAGGAATGCGGTAGAGAAAAATGGACCACACCAGGTTGGGCAGCAGCCGTTTCTCGTCATTAACCAGCCGGGCGGCAGGGAGCGAAAGAACGAGCGCGACCAGGTAGGGCCCGGCGGTCAGCGCGCCCACAAGAAGGTCAGACGCGCCCAGACGCACCGCGAAAACTGCCAGAAAGTGCGTCACGATAATGTAGGCGATATTCCCCACGGCGATGTCCATGTAGATGGCTCGCGCGTTGTGAGCCGCCACGTTAGCCGGGGGGGCCAGGAATAGGGCGCGTCGCCACCAGGCGGCGCGAGGCTGGAGCGCAGGAATGGTTGTGGCTTGCTCGGTAATCGCCATGCCTTAGTATCTCAGCCGGTGACAGATAAGCCCGGAAGCCATGCGCATCGCCGCGACAACGAACAGCGCCGGTATCAGACCAACCAGGGTGGATAGCGTGCCCCCCAGCAAAGGCCCCACGAAGATGGCGACGTTCATGGCAAGCATGTAGATCGCAATAAAGTCGCCGCGATTTTCTTCTGGGCTAAACTCCAACAGCCCGTTCGCCAGGCCCACGCTGAAGCCCGCCGCCAGGAAACCGCCGAAGAAATGAACCGGTATCAGGAAAGTAACCGAAGGG